>JAGOUF010000157.1 GCA_018061385.1 Chitinophagaceae bacterium
GTTTTGAGTAAACAACTTTGTAAAGGTATTGTTGTAAATGTTGCATGTACCAGCTGATGAAGTTCCTGTAGTAAGATATATTGCTGCGGCGGCAGTTCCAGTTAGACCAAATTGATTGTCTAAACTGATAGTATTACCATAAATATCTCCATCATTTACATAGTTAAAAGTAATAGCCCTAGTAGCTCTTGCCGAAATTGTATTCTTGCCAATTTTAAGAAAGGTTATTCCAACAGTTGAACTTCCTGAATTTCCTATATAAACACCTTGACCACCATTTCCGCCTAGGCTAGTTAATGTGTTATTTTCTATTGTGCAATTATCTGGGTTAAAATTCGAAACATTAAATCTTGCAGTAAGTTGAATTGCTCCATTAGAACCTCCAGCAGTTGAATTATTGATAATTGTACAATTTTTAATCGTAATAAAATCATTGTTTCCAAAAATTCTAAACACAGATTTTGCAACTGAAGTTGTAGCACCATTAATGGTTAAATCTTTTGTAATTCCTCCATTGGTATTAGAGCCATCAATGGTAACGTAGTTGGTGGACACTAAATTTGTATTAAGTGCATTTGGTGAACCAATAACAAAGTGACCATCAATTGATGCTGTGGCTGTTGATGTAAATGTAATTGCACAGGTTACACCAATATAAGGTTTGAATGTAATTGTATTTGTAGCACTAGTTCCTAAACAACCTAAAGCAACGTCTGCTGCCTCAGTATATGTACCATTATCGCTAAAATAAAAAGTACATGGCCCACTTACTCCTTGAGCATTAATATCGGTTATAGCAGCTGCTAAAGAAGCGTAGCTTCCATTTTCACCACCAATTGGTGTTGTACCAATACGATAAATACCACTTAATTGTGCAAAAGCACTTTGCGTTATGCTAACTAGCAAAAATGCAAATAATAAACGTGTAAACTTCTTCATATACTTTGTGTTGGTTTAGAATTAATAATTATTTTATTGTTTTATTGTTTGTATGGTTTGTATTAATTGGTTGTTGGTAACTGCTTTTATAAAGTAAGTACCAGTTGGAAATTTAGACGAATTCATTTCTACCCTATTTGTACCAATATTTAATAATGCTTTTTGTTTGTTTAACAATGTACCAAGTTGGTTATACATAAGCAATGATATTTCTTTTTGTTCTGATGAAGAAATATTGAGTATTATACTATTTTTTATTGGATTGTTTTGCAAACTCATGACTATACCCGTTTTATTTTTTTGCAATGAAACGATGGATGTGTAATGGTGTTTTCCGTTTTTATCGAGTTGCTTCAATCTATAGTAAATAGTACCTAAAAAATCTTTTTTATCGTTAAATGAATATTGAGTAGATGCAACTGAATTGCCTGATGAAGATTTGGATGAAACAAATCCAATTTTTGAAAACTGAACTCCATCATCCGAACGTTCAACGTCAAAACCCAAATTGTTTATTTCGTTATTTGTAGCCCAATTTAAAGTAACTGTATTGTTTACCAATTTACCATTAAAAGATGCAATTGTTGCAGGCAATAAAACACTTGTACTAACTGCCATTACTCCATTGTTTGGAATTAAATAAAACAATACAAACGACCCATCACCATTGTCTTTTATTGCTACATCACCAATTCCACTTGTATTGGTATTGAAAGTATTGGTTAACTGTGACGAATCAACTAAAGTAACTGCAGCTTCATCTGTAACATTCAATACTTTTAATTTTCTTCCTCCAGTTGCATCAGAACTTGTTCCTACCAATGCTAAAAATTTACTACCATCCGATGAGGTAAAATATCTTGCATTTGAAAAGTTAGGTTTAACCTGATTTACTCCATCACCATCTGTACTAGTGTACAAAACAGTGCCAGTTGAGCTGATGCGTCTTGAATTGGTATTTTGAGAACGAATCCATAACTCTGAACTTGTACCTGTTGTTATAGGATCTACACTTCTACCAGCCCAAGCATTGGTACCTACAATTGGAATATTAATGGTATTGCTTAATGAAAAATCTGTTTCGTTTGCAGTGGTAAGTACATAAATGTTTACTGAAGATGACGTAATGCCATTTCCACTAACATACAACACTGTATTGGTACCTGTACCACTTAAACCAAAAGCATCGCCACATCTTTCATTTGCGTTAAATGAAGCACACAATGTTGGTATAGCTGTTTGATTTTCCCAACGATAAATTTTGCATAAAAAAGGCGAAGCAGTTGTTAACGAAACTCCATAAATAACTCCATCGGCTGTAACACGAATTTTATTCCATTTATATGCTTCAGTACCAACATGTGGCGATGTGGTTAAAGTTCCTTCAGAATTGCCATTTGTAACATTAATAATGGCAATTAAATTGTTTCTATCTGCCAACAAGAGTTTATTGGTTAATGGATTGTATGCACAACCAGTAGTATTGCTACTTGATGTGGTAAACCATGAGTAAGAACTACCAGCACTTTTCTCCCACACAGTGGTAAGCTGTGCTTTTGCAATTGTTATAAAAAATAACGCGGTGAACAATAGTAAATTACGCTTCATAAGCTTAGGTTTTAATGAATGAATGGGTGAATGATTGTAACATTTATTGAATAATTAGTTTTTCTACTTGTTGCTCACTTGCTGTGTTTATTTGTACTGTATACATTCCTTTTGGAAAACTGTTTGTGTTTACACTTATAACACTACCAATTGAACTACTATATTTATTTTGATACACTATTTGCCCAACCGAGTTGGTTAATCTTAACCAAAATGATTGATTGGTTTCAATTTTTAATTGCAAATTGTTATTTACAACAGGATTGGTAATAACATTAAAAACTTTACCAATTTTAGATGATTTTAGCAATACAATATTTGAAAAAGAAACTTTGCCATCTACATCAACAATTTTAATTCTATAATATCCTGACGGAAGTACAACATTATCGCTATAACTATAATTAGCACCAACATTATTGTTGCCTTTTGGTAAAATTTCGATGCTTATTTGTTGAAAAAAAATGCCATTTTCGCTTCTTTCAACAGCTAAATATTTTACATTTATTTCTGCTTTTGTTTGCCAGTTTAATACGTTTTTGGCTACTTCACTTTTGCCAGTTAATGTAATACCAATAATTGGCAATGGAACTGCAGGCGTTGTAAAAGCTACTGCGTTGCACATAATGGCTTCTCTTACGCTTGCAGATGTAATTGCTTCGAAAGGGAATGCTAAATACAAAACATTGAATGCACCTTTATAGCCTACTGCTGCCCCATCTGATGTTCCTCCACTATAAGTTAAAGCAATTGTAGAGCCTCCATTTACGTCAATTCTATCAGGAGAATCTACATCATAGTATCCATTCAAATTATTGTCGAATCCACCAGTTTGAGCATTGAAAAAATTAGTAGTCCCATTAAAACCATAGCTATTGGCATCATCACCAACAAAATTTGCTTTTAAATAATTGTTGTAAAAATCTAAATCGGCATTGGGAGATGCAGCTCTACCAAGATCCCAACCCAATTCGGCACCAGAGATAATTAAACCTTTACCACCTGAGTTTAAATAGTTTTTAATTAACACCTTTTCTGTACTGTCTAACGATCTATCATTGATTGCATCTTCCCCACAAAACCAATCAACTCCTAAATAATTTTGTAAAACAACTCTACCAGCAATTACTGCTTCATTTTGGCAGCCATCAAAAGCCAAATTAAAACAAGCACTTAAAGCTTTTGCATGTTCTACCATATAATCGTATCGATTCATTCTTTCTAAAATCATTCTACTTACTGTACCTAAAGCAGCACTTTCATTTCTTTGAATCAATGCACTTGCGTCAAGTCTATCAAAACCATCTACAATTAAGTAAGGCACTGAGGTTGTATTTACATTTGGTGTTCTTGCAGCAACTACACTGCTTGTAAAAGATTCTCCACCAGCATTGGTAGCAGATATTTTAAAATAATAAGTTGTTTGTGGATTGCCTGTAAAAGTATACGTTGTATCAGTTACTGAAATTCCATCTTTAAAGCTTTTACCAGTGGTACTAATATACACTTTGTATCCTGTTGCAGCATTGCCTAAAATGCCTCCAAAACTGGGAGCTTTCCAAGTAAGTTTGATGGAAGCATTACCATTGTTTGTTGCAGCAACATGTGTTGGTTCTTCTGGTAAAAAAACCAAAGGACTTCCGTCTCTATTGTTAAAGAATTTTAAAATGCCTTTGTAAAAGGCTCTTGCTGCAATACGCCTAAATTCAGGATGCTTTAGTTCGGTTGCGTCTGCAGCTAAATCGTGAAATGCCAATTCGATTAATGTACCAGGCATGGTATTTAATTCTCTTATTTCTCCAAAGTTGGCAACTTTTACACCTCTATCTGCCCAAGTAGGTTTCCAGCCAGCTCTTATATCTGCAATAAGTTGGTTGTGTATATAATTTCTTAGTTGAAGACTACCTGTTGTAACATTTGGTCTTCCACTCCCTAACCCATCGTAAATATAAGATTCTGTACCTGTACCACCACCTGCATTGGTATGCCATGAAACAAATACTGAATTGTTAATTTCTCCAGCAACGCCTTTACTGGCTTCATATTCTGCAAAACGTGGTCTAACAGTTACGTCCTCATTACAAGTTGGATACCCTTGAAATTGTGCATACTGTCTTGCAGATTCATCATACCTTGGTCTGTTACTACCTGAAGCAGGTGAAGGATTTGCACAATCTGCTTTTGTTCCAATTCCACCACCCAACCTTACAGCATCTGCAATAATTGCTTGACCAGCTTCGTTGGATTGATTGCTCAAAATAATTTTATTTACTCCATCTGCAGTAAAATAAAATTGACCAACATATACCCAAGTTGCACTATGAACTTCTTGATTAACGATAACTTTTGAAGTATCACCACTGTGTATAATTGTAAATGGAACATCTGTTGCACGATTTGTTCCTGCTATACAACGTACAGAAACCCAATACCAACCACTTTGTGTTACAGTTGGTGAGAAACTAGCAGTGGCAGTTTCTATTGCACTTGCAGTGGCAACTCTATAAGTTCCTCCATAACCTGCAGCTGAACCAGTTGACCAAGATCCAGTTTCAGCATAACCACTTGACGCAAGGTCATTGTCCACTACAATTTCATTAATGTTTACATCTCTTTCTCTTACACTCCAAACATTGGCCCCTGCATTGGTTAAATAGTGCATTAAATAATAATCTATACTTTCTACAGTAATAAAATCTTCTACAATGCCATTGTTTGTGCCTCTTTGTGTAAGATAACTTGTTCCTGTATTTTGCCATCCATGACCAGGGCTTAACCAAACAGTTTTACCAGCCAAAGCACCCACTGGTTTTGGGCTACCTGTACCACTAGGAAAAACTTTACTTGTAGTTGATGTATGTGTATTGCCTTGAATGGATAAATGAGGTTCGTAATTTATTGTTGGTGTATAAATTGCTGCTTGTGGCAAATCACTAAAAAAATTCAATGTTTTCCATTGATTGGTTTTAGCATCTTTTGCAAACAATAAAATTGATTGTGTATTAAATTGCAGGTTTAGTGGCATTAATATTTCTGGCAACATTTCTATATAATCGGAAGGTAAACTTGATTGTTGAAACGCCTGCTTCGTATTGAAATAAACTTCAAGTCTTTGCTGATTGATTGCAAAGCTATCTGCAACTAAATGCAGATTTGTTTTTGGCAAATGTTCTTTCTCTTGTTCTAACAATACTTTCACTTTTTCAGTAATAGAATTACCAATTTGCTGTGCATTTGTAGTGAAATTGAATAATAGCAAAAACCCGAAAATTGAAAGTAAATTTTTATTCATAGCGTAGCATTATGCGTTTATTTGCGTAAAATAAGGAAGTATTTCGGATTTATGCGGTTTTTTAATTTTTATTTATTCACCAATAAAAAAAGCTACCTAAAATAGGTAGCTTTTCGATTTCAATATAAATTGAATTCAGTATTATTTTAATATACTTCTTCCAATTACTATTCTTTGCACCTCACTAGTGCCTTCATAAATTTGTGTAATTTTTGCATCTCTCATTAAACGTTCTACATGATATTCTTTTACAAAACCATAACCTCCATGTATTTGAACTGCTTCAACAGTTACCCAC
>JAGOUF010000158.1 GCA_018061385.1 Chitinophagaceae bacterium
AAGTACCGCTCTAAGAAATAGGTTCACATTATAAAACTTCATTACCAAATAAATGTTTTACTAAAAATAGTCTAAATTATTTCATCCACTTACTCTAAGCTACAATTGATTTTGCTATTCTTAAACATAATAAATTTGCAAATTACATGTACATACATTAATTTTACACCCTCATGCAACAAGTATTAGACATATTAAAATTGGCACATAGAGGTGGAATAGAACCTAGTATGGACTTATTGCATCAAAAAGAACAGAGTATTCCAGGTTCAATTAATTATCATATTCGTCGCTACTTTGCACAACATCCTTGGGTTGCCGACGATGCAGGTATGATGGTGTATCATTACAACGAAAAGAGACCAAGTGACAACTTTTTAGAGCTTCGTTTTTGTACAACTGGCAACAAATATTGTTATGATAAAAGTTGTAGCTTCTGCGAAAAACAACCTACCAATTGCCAAGGTCAACAAGCAACGGTAGATGTTTTTACTTTTCATTTTTCTTCAACTTTCTTAAATCAGTTTACACATAATGTTAAATTGAGTAATAGAAAAGATGAAGTATTGGCATTTAAACATCCCAACGCATTTACCAAAGTTTTTCCTATTTGCAATAAGAAGAGAAATGTTTTAGATGCTTTGTTAAACCATAGTTATACTGGTGCATTAGAAAATATTTTCATCAATGCAAAAATTCATGAACTACTTTTGTATAGTTTAGATTGTTTGGTAGATGAAAAAGAAGAAGGTTTTACTTGTAAGTTTTTAGAAGATGAATATAGCCGTAATGGAATTTATTCGGCTAGAGATATTTTGTTACAGCACATTGGCGATCCTATTACTATAAAAGAATTAAGTCGAAAGGTTGCCATGAATGAATGTTACCTGAAGAAAGGTTTCAAAGAAATTTTTGGTACCACAATTTTCGATTTCTATCAACAACAAAGAATGGAACATGCCAAATATTTGTTGTACGAAAAAGCATTAAGTGTTACAGATGTTTCAGCTTTGTTAGGCTACTCTTCCATTTCACATTTTTCTGCAGCATTCAAAAAACACACAGGCTTAAAACCTTGTGATTTATTAAAATAGTGTAATAGGTTTATGCATTTGTAAATGCACGAATATTAAGCTATAAAATTTTCTGCTACTTTTACTGCATGAAAAAAATTCATGTTGCAATCCTGTTATTTCTATTTACATCTTGTAAACTATCACAGAACAATACTATCGATACCATTGTTCATCATGCTGTAATTTATACAGTTGACGAAAAATTTACCATTGCCGAAGCAATGGCCATTAAAAATGGAAAAATTGTTGCAATTGGTACCAATGCCGATATTTTAGGAAAGTACAATGCTAAAGAAACGATTGACGCAGCAGGCAAAGCTGTTTATCCAGGATTTATAGATGCTCATGCCCATTTTTTAGGCTACGGACAAAGTATTTTTGCTGTGAACTTGTACGATTGTAAAACTTGGGAAGAAGCTATTGAAAGAGTACAAAAATTTGTAGAAAAAAATCCTCAAGAAAAATGGATTGTAGGTCGTGGTTGGGATCAAAATAAATTTCCACGCAAACAGTTTCCTACAAATGAATCTCTTAGTAAAACTTTCCCTAACACTCCAGTTTTATTAACGAGGGTAGATGGTCATGCAGCCATTGCAAATGCAAAAGCTTTGGAATTAGCCGGTATTAAACCAAATCAACAATTAACTGGTGGAGAAATAGAAACAAAGAATGGTTTACTTACAGGTTTGTTAATAGACAATGCAGTTGATGCAATTTCTGCAAAAATTCCTGCTGCAACCAAAGCCGATTATGAAGCTTGGTTGTTGGCTGCACAAAAAAACTGCTTTGCCCAAGGTCTTACAACCATTACAGATTGTGGCTTAATGTACAACGATGTTGAACAAATAGACGCTTTACAAAAAGCAGGAAAACTACACATGAAAATGTATGTAATGCTTAGCGATGATAAACAAAACTACGACCGCTATTTACAGCATGGTCCTTATAAAACAGATAAACTTTATGTAAAAGGCATTAAAGTATATGCAGATGGTGCATTGGGTAGCAGAGGTGCATGTTTGTTACAACATTATTCCGACAAAGCCAATTGGAGTGGTTTTTTATTGAGCAATTTATCACACTTCGATTCAGTTGCAAATCTTCTATCAAAAACCAATTTTCAAATGTGTACACATGCCATTGGCGATAGTGCCAACAGAGCAATTTTAAACATTTACAATAAATACTTAAAAGGCAAAAATGATAAACGCTGGCGTATAGAACATGCACAGGTAGTAAATGAAAACGATTTTAATTTGTTTGGAGCTGCATCTGTTGTTCCATCGGTACAACCAACACATGCCACCAGCGATATGTATTGGGCAGCTGATAGATTGGGTACTGAAAGAATTAAAGGAGCTTATGCCTATCAGCAGTTATTGCAACAAAATGGTTGGCTTCCGTTGGGAACAGATTTTCCGGTAGAAGATATTTCTCCATTTAAAACATTTTATGCTGCTGTGGTAAGAATGGACGATAAAAATTATCCTACTGGTGGCTTTCAAAAAGAAAATGCGTTAACCCGCCAACAAACTTTACATGGCATGACCATTTGGGCAGCCAAAGCCAACTTTTTAGAAAAAGAAACAGGTAGCTTGGAAAAAAATAAAAAAGCCGACTTTATTATGTTGGATACCGATTTAATAAAAGCCATGGAAACTGAATTATTGAATACAAAAGTAATTGCTACTTGGGTAGATGGAAAAAAGGTCTTTGGAAAATAAACAACTAAAACTGTTTATTCCATTTTAATTTAATTTTAAGATTCACAATAAAAATTAAGCTGTTTGTTAAACGAAAAATGACTTGCGTCAGCCTTTTCATTTTTGTTGTGTCATTTGTTCGTCATACTAATTTTAGCTCATATCGTTTTACAATTCTATGGCAATTCTTAGCATTAGCTAAGCAACTTTTGCCATTCAAAAGATATGATGCAACGCAACTACATACTTTCTTTACTCATTGGTATTTCTTTAGTTACTACAGTAAGTGCTCAAAAAGACACACTTACAGGAACTGGAGATGAAATTGTGGTTACTGGAACAAGAACTGAAAGAAAGTTGAGCAATGTTGCAGTTCCTACAAAAATTATTTCTCGAAAAACCATTCAACAAGCTGGCTCATTAAGGCTAAGTGATGTTTTGCAAGAACAAGCTGGTTTATTTTTAACCTCTGGTTTTGGTGTTGGTGTTCAAATGCAGGGTTTGAACCCCGATTACACCATGATTATGATTAATGGAGAGCCATTGGTAGGAAGAACATCTGGAGTACTTGATTTAAATAGGTTAACCGTTGGCAACATCCAAAAAATTGAAATTGTAAAAGGCCCATCATCTAGTTTATATGGCAGCGAAGCAATGGCTGGTGTAATTAATATTATAACGGATAAATCAGCTTCAAAAAAATTCAACACATCTATTCGTTATGGCACTTATAATACGTTAGATGCCAATATTGGTGGAAGTACAACTTTGGGTAAATTGGGTATCAATGCGTTTATCAATAGTTACAATAGCGATGGTTACAGTATACGCCCATTTTCTGTAGAAAGAACAGTTGCACCCATTTGGAGATTAAGCAATCAACTGCAATTAACTTACCCAATTTCATCGAAAACTAAAATTGAAGTATCGGCTCGTTACAGTTACGAACACATAAAAAATACGATTGCAGTTACCAATAATGGTGTTATTACTTATTCAGATGGAAAAGAAATACACCACGACTTTAATCTCAATCCTGTTATAACACACAATTTCAACAGCAAATTAAAATCGGCTCTTCGTTTATATGCAACTCGTTTTCAATCGGAGCAAAAATTAAATACTTCGGTAAGTAGTTTGTATGATGATAAATTAGATCATCAATTTTTACGTGCCGAAAATCAAACAGATTATATTTTCAACAATAAAATTAATATAACTGCTGGTGCTGGTATTATAAACGAAGGCGTTAAAAGCACTCGCTATGAAGTAAGTAGCGATAGAAAATTAAATACCATTTCTTATTTGTTTGCACAAGCAGAAATTAAGCCCACTGAGCGTTTTACTCTAATCACAGGCTTGCGTTACGACAATAATCAATTATTTGCAGCTGCATTTTCGCCCAAATTAGCTGTAATGTATAAAGCAGGTAAAAAATTAAAATTAAATGCAAGTATTGGAAGAGGATTTAAGGCACCCGACTTCCGTCAGCTATACCTTAGCTTTACCAACACTGCTGCTGGCAGCTACAGTGTATTTGGTACTTTAGAAGCACAAACACAAATAGAACGATTAAAGCAACTGGGTCAAATACAATCTTTCGAATCGGATTATTACAAATTGAAAGATTTAAAACCCGAATTTTCTACTGGCATAAATTTCTCGGCTCAATATACTTTCAACCAAAAACTAAATGCAACTATTAATGTATTTAGAAATGATATTGAGAATTTGATTGATACCAGATTGGTTGCAGTATACAACAATGGAGCCCAAATTTATAGTTACTTAAATGTAAAAAATGCTTACACACAAGGTGTAGAAACTGAATTGAATTATAAATTGAATACCCATTTTTCAGTTGCGGGTAGTTATCAACTTTTATTTACAGCAGATAAAGACCAATTGAAGGAAATTAAGGACAATCGTGTGTACACAAAAGATGCAAATGGTTTTCCCCGATTAATGGAACGCAGTGAATATTTTGGTTTGCCTAACAGAAGCCGCCAAATGGGCAATATAAAATTGCTGTACGAACAAAACAACTACTTCATCAATATCAGGGCATTGTATCGTAGCAAATGGGCTATCTCCGATAAAGATGGTAATGGCTTATACAACACCAATGATGAATTTGCAAGTGGGTATGTTCAACTAAATATTTCAGCAGGAAAGCAATTTAAAAATGGTATTCGCATACAGGCTGGAACCGATAATTTGAACGATTATACCGACATAAATAATTTACCCAATTTACCCGGTAGAACTTTTTATGCAACAATCACCTATAACTTTTCAAAATATAAAAAATAGCATACAAATGAAAAACGTAAGTAGCAAATTAGCAGTAGTGGTATTAATGATTGCATCTTTTACAGCTTGTAAAAAAGATGATGCTCCAACAGTTGATACAACAAATAATGGTAGCTTTAAAGTATTTACACAAGGTAGTGTTACAACAGTACAAAACTTACAATCGGATACCATTATAGGTTTATCGCCAATTGGACAACCTTATGGTGCAGGTAAATACACTTTTTTTAGTTTAGCCGATGGTGCATTGGTTGCCAATAGCGATAGTGCTACAACCAAATGGGATATTGGCTTTCGTGGTACTACCATTATAACAAACAGTGGAACTAGTGGTCCTGGTGCAGGTGGTGCATTTGTACAAATTGGTGTATTTGCAGATATTGCCGCTGTATCAAATGATTCAACTTTTAAAACCGATGCAGCTCCTAATTATGCAATTACCACTGGTAGTAACAAAGGCTGGTATGTGTACGATGGCCCTAATAATTTAGTTACACCAATTCCTGGTAGAGTTTTAATGATTCGTACTGCAACTGGTAAATATGCTAAGCTAGAAATTAGCAATTATTACAAAGGTGGAGTAACACCAGCAGTAACTGCTAGCGACAATATTAAGTTAACAGAACAACGTTATTTTACTTTCCGTTATACGTATCAAGCAAACGGAAGCAAAAGTTTTTAATTAACTTCTTGTGTTTCAATCCAAAAACCTGCAATTATGCAGGTTTTTTGTTGTTTAAGTAGCTTATCATTAAATATTCATTATTCCAAATACACCTAACTGCTTTTCTCTCATAATCCTTAACTTCGCCCACCTAAAAAGTGTATCGTTAAATGTTTATTGTTTAAAGTTAATTATCCCTATTTAACCTTAAACCTTAAGCCTTAAACCTTTAACCAAAAGATGAGCAAGTACAAAGAGTTTTCAGGACTAAACCTCCCTTCAATAGAAAAAGAAATATTGGCTAAGTGGGACGAAACCAATGCCTTTCAGCAAAGTATAGATCTAAAAGAAGGTGCAACGCCATTTG
>JAGOUF010000159.1 GCA_018061385.1 Chitinophagaceae bacterium
GTTCTTATATGTTGAAATATCGCCCTAGCGATAGAACTTTAGTTGTAGCAACACATGGCAGAGGTTTATTTACCACAACAATTCCAACAGTTGCAACTGCTGTAAATACAGTATTAAATACAAAAGGATTTATCAATTACATTTCTGTAAATCAAAATTCATTGTTTGTAAAAGCTGGTACATTAACAACTACCAAAACCATGCAAGTAAATATTGTTGATATGCAAGGCCGTTTATTATCATCTAACAAACTTGGTTATGGTAGCCAAACTATAGCCATTAATCAATTGCCTAAAGGAGCTTATGTAATAAAAATTACAGGCGATAAAAAAGAACAATACACACAACAATTTGTAAAGTAATCATTACAAATAATTATAAAAAACCAACACTAATTACGTGTTGGTTTTTTTATGGTTCTGGCTTTTTGTAATAAAGATTTACCAAATTTATTTTTTACATCATCAATGGCTTTGTACAAATTGGTTTTCTTTTCTACATTATCAAACAAACTATGTTGTAAAGCATGGTTGTTTAATTCACTCAATCTAACACCCAATAAACGTATAGGTTTATCTTTTCGCCAAAGTTTATGAAACAATTCTATAGCAGCCGCAATTAATTCATCATCACTAAAAGTATAATTTATTACACTTTGTTTTTGTGTAGTTTCAAAATTTGGGTATCTAATTTTTACAGCAACACAACCACACCATTTTTTATCTCTTCGTAATTCGTAGCCCACTTTTTCCGTCATTTTCACCAATTCTCTTAGCAAGATTGCTTCATCTGTAATATTCTCATGAAAAGTATTTTCGTTGCTAATACTTTTTGCTTCTCTATAAGGTGCAACAATACTCGTAGATATCCCTTGTGCTTTTATATACAAAGCTGCACCCCAACTGCCCAATTCTTTTTCCAAAAATGGCACATCGTATTTTAAAATATCGCCAATTAAATAAATGCCCAACGATTTTAATTTCACAAAAGTTTGCTCTCCAACGCCGCTAAATTTATTAACAGACAAAGGAGCTAAAAACTCTTTTTCTTTTCCCGGAGGAATGTATAAATAACCATTTGGCTTGGCTTCATCTGTTGCAATTTTGCTCACCATTTTATTGCTCGATAACCCAAAAGAAATTGGCAGTTTTGTTTCATCCATTATATCCCGACGTAAGTCTATTGTCCATTGTAAGGGATCAAAAAATTTATCCATCCCGGTTAAATCAATAAAAAATTCATCAATACTTGCTTTTTCAAATAAAGGTGCTTTTGCAGCAATTATATCTGTAACCCAACGGCTATAACGACTGTATTCTCCTCTTGTTCCTTGCACTAAAATTGCATGCGGACAAAGTTCCATTGCTTTTCTCATTGGCATTGCACTGCGTACACCAAACTTTCTAGCCTCGTAACTGCAAGTAGTTACAACACCTCTATCTTTTGTGCCACCAACAATTACAGCTTTGCCCAATAAACTAGGATTGTTCAACATTTCTACACTTACAAAAAAAGAGTCTAAATCTAAATGAGCAATATATCGTTGTGGTTGGTTCATGCAATGGCTAAGTTAAAAAACATTTTTTGTTACAAGCTGAAGAATAAATAGCATCGTTCTCGGTGTCACTCACTTCAAGGTTCAAATCAATATTCAACAATTTGCAATTACTTTTGATGGTGTATGCAACAAGAATTCGCATTCAATCATTTAAAAGAATTTACTTCTGCTATTCATACATTAAACAATGAAGAGTGGAATAGCTTTGCATCAATTTGGCAAATGCAAGAAGCCAAACGAAAAACTATTTTAACAGCTGCTGGCGATACAGAAAAATATTTATACTTTATTGTAGAAGGCGTTCAACGAGCATTTTACATTGCCAATAACAACAAAGAAGCAACCATTGTATTTACCTATCCATTTTCTTTTTCTGGCGTAGCCGATTCATTTTTAACGCAAACTCCATCGCTCTATTATTTTGAAACCCTTACAAAATCTGTTTATTTAAGAACAAGCTACAAGCAAATAGAAGAGCTTATGAACAAATACCACAACTTCGAACGGTTAATTCGTAAAGCAGTTGGCTACTCTTTAAAAGGTGTATTAGAAAGACAAATTGAGTTACAATGTTTTTCTGCTGAAGAAAAATTTAGAACATTGTTAAAACGCAGTCCACATGTATTGCGTTTAATTCCTCATAAATACTTAGCTTCTTATTTAGGTATAGATGCAACCACTTTTAGTAAATTATTGGGCACAATAAGATTATAAAAAATCTTGGCGTACACCAAGATTTATGTTTTATAGAACTATCATTTTTGCTATTCAAAAAACAAATATGGTAGTTTACAATTCTCAACAATTACTCAATCAGTTACAAGAACAAACAGAGCAGTTTATTGCCCAAGCTGTAAGCAATTGGCAAATATTACCACACAAACAATTTGGCTACAAACAGTTGCCTGAAAAATGGAGTGCCAACCAATGTTTGCAACACTTAAACAGTTATGGCACTTACTATCTTCCTGCAATTGAAAAAGCAATTACAATTGCCCAAACCAAAGAACAGCAAAATAACAATCAATTTAAATCGGGTTGGTTGGGTAATTATTTTACCAATTTAATGCAACCAAAAGCAGATGGAAGTTTGTCAAAAAAAATGCAAACACCCAAAAATCATCAGCCAACCAACAATAGCGAAAGCCATTTATCGATTGCCGAATTTATTGATCAACAAGAACGTTTATTGGTGTTATTAGAGCAAGCTAAACAAATAGATTTAAATAGAACAAAAGTACCCATTTCAATTGCCCCATTTATTAAATTAAAACTAGGCGATGTATTTATGTTTTTAGTGGCACACAACTTCCGTCATGTACTACAAGTAAACAATGCAATTGATGATACATTAAGTACTTAAATAATTCAATATTACAAGCCATGAGTTTGTTTCAATTCTTTACAAATTCTCTGTATAGAAGTTGGTAAGGATGTATAAGAAAAGCTAGGCAGGTATTGCAGTAATTTTTGGTTATTAAAACTCACTTTTGCTTGTGCAGTTTTGGCTGTTTCTTTGGTAAGCAAAGGTTGCTTGCCTGAAAATTTTGCTTTAAAAGCTTCCAATCGCCAAACAACAGCTGCAATAAAAGGAGTTACCAATTTGCTGGGTGGCTTTTTGTTAAATGCGTTTGCAATTAAGGTAAATAAATCTTTATACGTACTTGTTTCGGCACTTAAAATAAAACGTTGGGCAACAATATTGCTATTCATTAATTGAATCATTGCTTCAACTACATCTAATACATCTACAAAACCAGTTGTACCTTCTGTATACCAAGGAAACTCGTTGTATACCGATTTAAAAACACTTGATGAACCTTTGTTCCAATCGCCATTTCCTAAAATAATGGTAGGGTTTACAATTACTGCATTCAATCCTTCACCAATGCCACGCCACACTTCCATTTCAGCTAAAAATTTTGTTTTACCATATTCACTGTTGCTAGTTTCTTCAGTCCAATTCATGGTTTCATCAATCGGTTTATCTTCTCTAATTCTTCCCAATGCAGCTACTGAACTTACAAACAATAATTTTTGTACTTGTGCATTTAAGCAAGCATTTACAACATTTGCAGTGCCTTCTATATTGGTTTTATGTAGTTCGTTTTTTTGCTTTGGATTAAAGGAAACAATTGCAGCACAATGATAAACTTGGGTTACATTTTGCATAGCTTCTTCCAATGCTACAACATCTAAAATATCGGCTTTTACCCATTGAACGAGGCTGTGCTCAAAAGGAATTTCACTTCTAAAAAATGCTTTTATTGGCTGCTTATTTTGTAAGAGTTGTTGTATTAAATGAGTACCGACTAAACCGGTAGATCCTGTAACTAAAATCATGATAAAGGGTTTGCAAAACTGAAAAGTAACAAACTAATTGCAATTAATGCAAATACCGCTAATTACAACATCGGTTCTTTTTTCTTTAAAACCAATTGGTAAATGAACTGTTGGAGAAGTAACGTGATCTAAACAATATGTAATGTTACAATTATCGCAAATAAAATGTACATGATTGTCGTGATGGTGGCCTTGTGAACAATCATCTTTACACAAAGCATATAAAACCGAATTGTCTGCTGTAGGAATGGTGTGAATAATACCTTTATCAACAAAGGTTTGCAAGGTTCTATAAATAGTTACTCTATCAAACATTTCACCAGTTTTCTTTTCTATATCGGCATGTGCCAATGCTCCATTAGTTACTTGAAAGAGTTCTAAAATTTTCTTTCTACTATCCGTTACACTTAATTGGTGTCGTTTCAATATTTCTAATAAGGGTAAAGACATATTGTATTAATTAAACAATCCGTTAGTAAAATTTTTACCCATTGGTTTTTCCTTCAATAAATCTTGAATATCTTTTTTCAGTTTTTCCAACTCTTCTGTTTTTAAACCATCGTACACTTGGCCACGAACAATTCCATTTTTATCTACCAATGCAAAAAACTGTGAGTGCATAAAATCATCTTCAATATTGTTTACCACATTTTTAGGATCATCAATGCCATAACTAAACCTTGCAATATTGTATAAACTGTCTTTTCTTCCTGTTAAAAAAGCCCATTTTCTTGTATCAACTTTCATGGAGTCTGCAAAATGTTTTAACTGTGCAACAGAATCTCTTTTAGGATCGCAGGTATGCGATAGAATCATAAAATTGGGTTCGTCTTTAAATGCCTCGTAAATGATACGCATGTTGTTGTTCATCTTTGGGCAAATACTTGGACAAGTAGTAAAAAAGTATTCTACTACATACACTTTTTCTTTAACATCGGCATTGGTAAAAACGCTTCCATCTTCTTTTAAAAATGAAAATTTCTGTACATAAGCATTCTTTTGCAATTTACTTTGGTTGAATGTTTCTGTAAAAACTGCCAATCCAATCCAAAACAATACTAGCAGAACTCCGAAAAACCCTAAATAATACAATGATTTCTTTTTCATAATGTAACAACAAAAATACAGATGCTTTAGTTGTAATAATTGGTTTAAAGAAAATTTTTGCAACGAAATTGCAATTATTATCTTTGCACACGCTATGAATTTTAAAATAAACTGGGATGCATTGGGAATTACAGCTTCGTTAGCATGTGCTATACATTGTGCTGTATTGCCTTTAATGCTAACAAGTTTACCACTTTTTGGCATAAATATAATACACAATGCCATTTTTGAATACAGTATGATTGGGCTTGCTTTTTTAATTGGAAGCTATTCTTTTTATCATGGATATAAAAAACACCACCACAGTTTTAATCCTTTCTTTTTATTCAGTATAGGAATTGTTTTATTAATTGCTAAACAATTTTGGCACGAACAGCAATTGTGGTTTTTAATTCCTGCTGTTGTATTAATTGTTGTGGCTCATGTAACCAACTATAAAAGTTGTAGAGTGCACAATCATGCACATTCCGACGATTGTAATCATTAATTTTTCAGCATACAATAAATTATATATTTTTTATTGTTAAAATTATTTTTAGATTTGTCTAAATTTAATTTATGGCTCGTCTTAATATTATTGGATTTTTATTGCTATTTTCAACTACAACATTTTCGCAAGCATTTATAGGCACTGTATTAGATAAAACAACAAATCAACCAATTGCTTATGCAGTTGTAACTAGCAATAATCAAAAAAATATTTGCGATAGTGTTGGGAAATTTAAATTGAACAGTTTCTCTCAACCTCAACAAATTATTATCAGCTGTATTGGATATTACCCTTTAAAAACTACACTCTCAACAACATTATATTTACAACCCATTAGCAATGGTTTAGAAGAAGTAGTAATTACTGGCACATTGAAAGAAGTAAGAAAAAGTGAAAGTCCCGTACCTGTTGAAATTTTCACACCTGCATTCTTTAAGAAAAACCCATCGAGTTGTGTGTTTGATGCTTTGCAAAATGTGAATGGCGTTCGGCCACAACTAAATTGCAATATTTGCAATACTGGCGATATTCATATCAATGGTTTAGAAGGCCCCTATACAATGGTGTTGATTGATGGAATGCCCATTGTTAGTAGTTTATCTACAGTTTATGGCTTA
>JAGOUF010000160.1 GCA_018061385.1 Chitinophagaceae bacterium
CAATCATTAAACCAAAACTTTCTTCTCCACCAACAATGTAATTTTCTTCACCTTCTTTTTCTCTAATTAAATCAGCAATCCATTTAAAGCCTGTTAAAACACTGTAACTATTTACATCGTTTAATTTAGCAACTTCATGTACCATATCTGTAGTTACAATGGTACTTACAATCATATCATTTTCTTTGGCAATGCCTTTTCTTTTTCTTGCTTCAATCATATAAGCAAAAGCTAAAACTGCAGTTTGATTGCCGTTCATTAAAACCCATTCTCCTTTGTGATTTTTTACACCAACACCAACTCTATCAGCATCAGGATCTGTTCCACACAAAATATCAGCATCTATTGCAATGGCTTTATTTAAGCCCATGCTCATAGCTTCTTTCTCTTCTGGATTGGGGTAAATTACTGTTGAAAAATTTCCATCAGGCGTAGCTTGTTCTTCAACAATTGTTACGTTGGTAAAACCAAAACGTTTTAAAGTTTCAGGTACAATTGTTATACCAGTTCCATGTATTGATGTGTACACAATTTTTAAATCATGTTCTTTAGCAATGGCTTCAGGATAAATGCTCAATCCTTTAACCATATCCATATAAGCATCGTCCATTTCTTTGCCCAATAAAGTAATATTGGCTTCTCCGCCAACCCATTTTACATCATCAACACTTGCAATGGCATCAACTTCTTTAATTACATTTTTATCGTGTGGAGGAACTAGCTGACTTCCGTCATTCCAATAAGCTTTGTACCCATTGTATTCTTTAGGATTATGGCTTGCAGTACATACTACACCTGCTTTACAGCCAAGATGGCGAATTGCAAAACTTAATTCAGGTGTTGGTCTTAATTCGCTAAATAAAAAAACTTTAATGCCATTGGCAGCAAAAACGTTGGCAGTTGTTTCTGCAAAAAAACGACTGTTATTTCTGCAATCATGTGCAATAGCAACTTTAATTTCTTCATCTCCATATACCTTTTTTAAATAGTTGGCAAATCCCTGTGTAGCCATACCAACAGTATATTTATTCATTCTATTTGTACCAACTCCCATAATGCCACGTAAGCCACCTGTACCAAATTCTAAATTTCTATAAAAGCTTTCCAATAATTCGTTTTCATTTTCGGCTTGCATTGTTTTAATTGCAGCTTTCGTTGCATCATCGTAATTGCCGTTTAACCACTGATTTACTTTACTTAAAATTTCAGCATCCATAGTAATAAATAATTAAGAGTTAAGAATGATTTTTTAAATGAACTGAAGAATAAATATTTAGCTTCAGTTGCGTCGCACACTTGTACTTTTTGTTCATTGCTGAACATTTTTTGAACCACAGAATTAAAAGTTTTAGTGTTGCACTGTGTATTATTGTTCAATGTAAACTTAATAGCTCTATTTTTCTGTTATTCGAAACGCAATTTTAAGCATAAATAATCATTAAATATATAACCCAAACATCTTTAAATTAAATCAATTCGTAAGTTTGATTTATGAAGGGGAGAAAATATGGTTTAAGGCTAAAAGTTAAAGGTTTAAGGATTGTTATTGCATGCTTAATAATTGTTTTTAATTCATTCATAGTTCAGGCACAAAATGATTCAATCTCAAAAAAAATTACTCAACCAAATAAAGCTTTTGTTTACGATGTAAGGCAAATTAATGCTGCTGAATTAAAAAGCATACAAGTTGCCAACTTATCAGAACTTTTAGCTGGAAGAGTTTACAGTAAAAATATTCATACTTACAATCCAAATACTTTTGCCAACGATACTGCTGTACAACCACTAAAAACTTCTGGTACATCTATTTCAATTCAAAATAAGAAGCGAATTAAATTAATTACTATTGGCAATATTGTTGGTTATGGAATTGCAACTTATGGTTTTTATACAGCTTGGTATAAAGATTATCCAAAATCCAAATTTCATTTTTTTAACGACAATGCCGAGTGGTTGCAAGTAGATAAAATTGGCCACATGTATGGTGCATACATTGAAAGTAAAGGCAGCATGGAAATGTGGCGATGGGCTGGTTTGCCCAGAAAGCAAAGAATTTGGGTAGGTGGATTAAGTGGTGTTGCTTACCAAACAATGATAGAAACTTTAGATGGTTTTAGCCAAGATTGGGGCTGGAGTTGGGGCGATTTTACTGCCAATGTATTGGGCAGTGGATTATTGATTAGTCAAGAATTATTGTGGGATGAACAAAGAGTTGATTTGAAGTTTTCTTTTCATAAAAAAACATACGATGAACCAGTTTTGAAAGAAAGAACAGATAGCATTTTTGGCAAAAATTTATTGAGCAGAATGTTGAAAGATTACAATGGACAAACCTATTGGTTGAGTGCTAATTTGAAATCTTTTTTTCCTAAAAGTAATTTGCCAGCCTGGTTAAATGTTGCAGTTGGTTATGGTGCAGAAGGTTTGTTAGATGCTGATGAAAACATATGGATTAATAGAAATGGAGTGAAAATTGATAGAACCGATATTCCACGTTATAGACAATGGTTTATTGCACCGGATATTAATTTAACCAAAATAAAAACGAAGAGTAAATTTTTAAAAGTAGCTTTATTTTTCTTCAACTCATTCAAGTTTCCATTACCTAGTATTGGTTTTAGCAAAAAAGGTGTTGAATGGAATTGGCTACATTTTTAAATAAATATTGGTTTTATTATTTTGGTTTCGTAATTTTTGTATTGGCTGAAATGCTTATAAATACTGAATTGTTTTAAAAAAATTGAGTATGATTTCTATAATTAGGGCAACTGAAAATGAGGTTAATTCAATTGTAAATATTGGTAAAATATCTGTAGAAGAAGCTCATAGAGATAGTTCTCCAAAAGAAGCATTGAACCAGTATCTTGAAAAAAATTACTCTGTTGCTGCAATTCAAGAAGAGCTTAGCAATACTCAAAACATTTATCACATTATTAATTACAATGGTAATGCTGTAGGATTCTCGAAAATTATTTTGAATGAAGAGCATCCAAATATTCATCAAAAAAACACAACGAAATTAGATCGTATTTATTTATTGAAAGAGTTTTTCAACCTTAAACTCGGACTTGCACTTTTAAAATATAACATAGAATTTTGTAAAGACCAACATCAATCAGGAATATGGTTGTTTACTTGGATTGGCAACAAAAGAGCCGTTAATTTTTATTTGAAAGCAGGGTTTACAATTATTGGTAGCCACAGATTTAATGTTACCGAAACACATTCTAACGAAAACCATCACATGCTACTAAACTTTTATGAGAATAAAATCAATGATTTTTTTTAGCTCTAAAAATTTATACTCTAGCAACAAATAATTTATACAAACCAGTATTTTAATACTAAAACAGCCAATCCATAAAAGCAAGTAGAAACAAAAACACCTTTTGCAGTTTTATCTATATGGTTGTTTATTAAAATAGTAAATACAACTGCATTGGCCAACAACGAGAAGCTTACCATGCTGGTAATTAGCTTTTGTTCAATACCTAAATATTGAATAAATTCTATAGGAGATAACAAGCTAAATTTGTAATAATAAAATCCAATCATGCCAATTAAAGGACATAGAAAACCTACTACAATACCCAATGTTAAATTATCTTTCTTAAAATTTTTAAACATAACTTTACAACTATTTTTGAAATAAGTATTTAGAAAAAAAATTTATTTTAATCAAAATTCCAAGTGGCTAATTTTTCTTTTACATCATAATCTGTCAAATCAAATTGTACAGGAACAACACTTATATAATTGTGTTTTAATGCATAAACATCCGTGTCTTTTCCTTTATCAAAATTAATAAATTCGCCAGTAAGCCAGTAATACTGTTTGCCATGCGGATCTTTACGAACTACAAATTCTTCTTGATACTTAGCTTTTGCTTGACGACAGATTTTAATTCCTTTTATCAATGCTTCAGGCACAGCAGGGATATTTACATTTAATAAAATGTGTTTGGTGTGTTTTCTGCCAAGCATTTGTAAGGTGATTTTACGTACATATACTTTAGTAGCACTAAAATCGGCTTCCATGCTATAATCCAATAAGCTAAAACCTATGCTAGGTATACCTTCTATTGAAGCTTCCATTGCTGCACTCATTGTGCCACTATACAATACATTAATGCTGTGATTGGCACCATGATTTACACCACTTAAACAAATATCTGGTTTGCGATGCAGTATTTTATCTACAGCAAGTTTTACACAATCTACAGGAGTGCCATTACAGGTATAAGCTTCTACACCATCTAAATAAGGAATTCTCTGTAAACGCAAAGGGCTGCCAATTGTTATTGCATGTCCCATTCCACTTTGAGGTTTATCAGGAGCAACAACAACTACTCGTCCTAAATCTAATACAGCTTCTGTAAGAGCTTTTATACCAGGAGCAAAAATGCTATCATCGTTGGTAATTAATATAATCGGTTGTTCTTTTTGTTTTGTTTTTGCCATGGTTGCAAGATAAGTAAGTACGTGTTTTATTTTTTGCTTTTAACCAAAAGTTTTCTTTTTTATTTTTAAGAAGTGGTTTTAAAATTATTTACTGCTTTGTAGTATTCATTTTCTCATAATAAAAAAAGAAAAGTTGAAGTAGAAAAGTGTGCTATAAAATTTTTAAACAAGACAGTAATTCATTTATTAAATTCTAGAATTGTTTTTAAACGGCTTTGGTATAAACATTCTTAAAGTGATTATGCACAGAAAATATTTAATACAATTAAAAGTAAAATTTTTAACTGCTTACTAATTTCATATTTTTACAAGTAGCTAGATGATTGAAAATATGAACCTTGAAGTGTGCGACGCCGAGAAAGTTAAATAGTAATTCATTTGCTGGTAACATAAAAAATAATGTAATGGAAATAATACATGTAAGTGCCGAATGTTATCCTGTAGCAAAAGCTGGAGGCTTGGGCGATGTAGTTGGTGCTTTGCCAAAATATCAATGCAAAGAAGGGCATTTTGCCAAAGTGGTAATGCCCATGTACGAAACAAAATTTTTACAGACTAATGAATTTGTTGACGATTATAAAGGCACTATTTATTTAGGAAATTTTGAATTGCCGTATACCATTATTAAAGAGAAAAATAACAAACTTGGTTTTGATTTATACTTGGTAGATATAAAAGGATTATTGGATAGAACGGGTATTTATAGTTACGATGACGATACTGAACGTTTTATGGCTTTTCAAATTGCAGTGATGGATTGGTTAAGTAAATGGGAACATTTACCAGATGTAGTGCATTGCCACGATCATCATACGGCATTGATTCCTTTTATGATGCAACATTGTTTTGCATACAAAGAAAAATTGGCCAATGTGCCAAGCATTGTTACCATACACAATGCACAATATCAAGGGTGGATGAATTGGAATAAGAATCATTATATACCTGCTTATGATAGTTGGAAAGGTGGTTTGTTAGAATGGGGTGGTACAATAAATCCTTTGGCAAGTGGTGTTAAATGTGCTTGGAAAGTAACTACTGTAAGTTGGAGTTATTTAGAGGAATTGAGGTACAATAGCAACGGATTAGAAAATTTATTTGAATACGAAAAAGGAAAGTGTACGGGCATTTTAAATGGAATTGATAATGAAGTTTGGAATCCGAAAGATGATGCTTTTCTTGCAAATCATTTTACTGCAAGAACAGTAACCAGTGGTAAACAAAAAAATAAAGTAGAACTATGTGAGCAGTTTGGTTTAGATGCAACCAAACCGTTGATTGTATTTATTGGACGTTTAGTTGGAGAAAAAGCAGCTGACATTTTATCTGAAGCTATTATGAGTTGCATGTATGCTTTACATGGACAAATGAACTTTTTAATTTTAGGTAGTGGCGACCCACAAGTTGAATTTCAATTAAAAGCATTGAACAATTATTTTGCTGGTTACTACCATGCTGTTATTGGTTATAACGAAGCGTTGAGCCATAAAATGTATGCGGGTGCCGATTTTTTATTGATGCCAAGTAGGGTAGAACCTTGTGGATTAAATCAGTTATATGCATTGCGTTATGGAACAATACCAATGGTTCGTAGTACTGGTGGTTTACAAGATACTGTAAAAGATATGGGAGAATGGGAAGGCT
>JAGOUF010000161.1 GCA_018061385.1 Chitinophagaceae bacterium
GTGGTACAACTTTTAGCGGTGCTACTTTCAATAAAAATCCCAATACTATTGGCACACAAAACTATACTTTCAAAATTCCTTTAAATCCTGCTGTTGCAAGCAATCATGCTGCTACACCTTTAGGAGCAATTGGAGTTTCTTTAAATGGTGTTCCTTTTTACAATCAATATGCTGGGCCTGCTCAACCACTTACAAACGAGATTGTAAGCTTTGATAAATATTGGGGACATCCAGATGGTGGAAGTCATTATCATTATCATGTAGAGCCAACTTATTTAACAACAGTTAAAGCAACTAAATCTGCTTTATTGGGCTTTTTATTAGATGGTTTTCCTGTGTATGGCCCTGAGGAAAATGGTGCAGCTGTTACAGGATTGGATGCTTATCATGGTCATACACATGTTACAACAGATTATCCCAATGGCATTTATCATTATCACGTAACCAACACAGATCCTTACATAAATGGAAGTGGATATTATGGCACATCAGGAACAGTTACCAACTAAATTTTTTGTACTTATTTTTTTATTAATTCTTTGGAGTAGTTGCAGTGTACCAGAAAAAACAAAACCTATTGTTACAGTAGATTTGTACAAAAATTTATTGAACAAGCAAGATCAACAACTAACCATAATTAATGGAATTGTAATGCAACAAAACAATCCATTTACTGGTACTTTGTTTACACTTTATCCATCAACTAAAGACACAGCAGAACTAATTGGTTATCTCAATGGAAAAGAACATGGTGAATGGAAAAAATATTATGCATCTACTAAACTAAAAGAAAAAAGATATTTTGATAATGGGTTTAAAGTGGGTGAATACATTACTTGGTGGGAGAATGGGCAAAAACAAAGCAACTACTTTTTTGAAGCAGATGAATACCAAGGCACTTGTAAAGAATGGAATAAAGATGGTATATTATCAAGAATATTAAACTACCAAAAAGGACACGAAGAAGGTGAACAAAAATGGTGGTACGATAATGGAAAAATTAAAGCCAACTACATCATTAAAGATGGACGTAGATATGGTTTATTAGGAACAAAAAATTGTATCAATGTATCGGATAGTATTTTTAAGAAATAGTGTATGGGCTTTACTTTTATTAGTGGCTTGTACAAATAATAAAGTACAAGAACAAAGTACGCATCTACCCTACTACAACGAACCAAATTTTACACCAATATTCATTTCAAATACTCAATCAGTAAACGATTCAATTACGCATCAAATTGGCAATTTTTCTTTTACTAATCAGCATGGAAAAACAATAACGCAAGAAAAAATCAACAACAAAATTCATGTTGCAAATTTTATTTTTACCACTTGTGGAAGTATTTGCCCCACGATGACCAAACACATGAAACTTGTACAAGATGCCTTTGAAAAAGATACCAATATTGTACAACTTTCTTACAGTGTAACCCCTTGGATAGATAATGTTGCAAAATTAAAAACCTATGCCACAAACAATGCAATAAAATCTGCCAATTGGCATTTACTTACAGGTAACAAAGCTGCCATTTACACGTTAGCACGTACTTCATATTTTGCTGAAGAAGATTTGGGCTTTACAAAAGATAGCACCGAATTTTTACACACCGAACATATTCTGTTGATTGATAAAACAAAAAGAATTAGAGGTATTTACAATGGTACTCTACAATTAGAAATAGAGCAGTTAATTAAGGATATTCATACACTGATTAAACAAGAAAATTAAACTCCCCTTAATTTTAAAAATCTTTCAACAGCTTAATTTCATTTCTATACAAAATAATTTTTTTATCGTTTTCTAATTGCTTTAAAAGCCGAGAAATAACAACTCGAGAAGTAGCCAACTCATCTGCAATTAAATAGTGTGATGCTTTAATAACACTTGACCCAGACAAACGTTGTTTTTCTTTTAAATAAGCAATTAAACGTTCATCTAATTTATGAAAAGCAATACTCTCAATAGATTTCAACAATTCTAAAAAACGAATATTAAAACTTCGCATAATGTAGTTTTTCCAACTTGGATATTTACACAACCATTCGTCGAGTTTATTGTGTGGTATGGCCAACAATTCAACATCATCTTCTGCAATTGCTTTTACTTCACTTTTCTTTGCTTCTACACAACAACTATAAGCCATTGAACAGCTTTCGTTGCTAGATAAATAGTACAACAATATTTCGTTGCCGTTCCCATCTTCATCCATTCTATAGACTTTAATTGTACCATTTAAAATAATGGGCATTGTCCGTATGTATTTACCATAATCAATAATTACATCGCCTTCTTTATAGTTTGCAACAACCCCAAATTCATGCATTTCTGCAACTAAAGCAGGTTCAAAAATTAATTCTAAAATATTGTTCATGCGTAAAAAATAAAATGAAGAAAAAAGTTTTTATGTTGAAATATACATTTAAAAAAATGCAATTTTTTAATGAGGCAATTTATCTTTTACAACTCCATAAACATAAGTGCCTACAAGTGCAAAAAAGAAAACAACAATCATCGATAAAAATCCATACCCAATATTTACTACAATTGGTCCAGGGCAAGCACCACTCAACGCCCAACCCAATCCAAAAATTATTCCACCCAATATATATTTTATGTTGAATTTTTGTTTAACATGAAAATCAATTGGATTTCCATAATAATCTTTTATATCAAACCTTTTAATTATAGCAACGCCAATTGCACCCAATATTACAGCAGTGCCAATAATACCATACATGTGAAACGCTTGAAAGCGAAACATTTCTTGAATTCTAAACCAAGATACTGCTTCAGATTTTATCATTACAATTCCAAATACAATTCCAAGCACTAAAAATTTAATCAGCTTCATACATTAAAAAATTAAAGGAAAAATTAAAAATGTCATCATCAATCCACCAATAAAAAACCCAATTACAGCAATTAACGATGGCAACTGTAAATTAGACAAACCGCTAATTGCATGGCCAGAAGTACATCCACCTGCATATCTAGATCCAAACCCAATTAAAAAACCACCCAATGCCAAAAGAGAAAATCCTTTAATGGTAAAAATGGCTTTCCAACCAAACAATTCAATTGGTTGTAAACCTGTGGGAGCTGCAATATTTAATTTTTGTAAATCATTAATAGTAGCTTGAGAAATTTGTACAGGAATATCGTTCATTAAAAATTCCTTTGCAATAAAACCACCAATAATTGCACCTACTAAAAAAACTAAATTCCATAATTGTTTCTTCCAATCAAAATCAAAAAAATTGGTTTTCTTAGTTAAGCCAACAGCAGCACAAATGGTTTTTAAATTGTTAGAGAAACCAAAAGTTTTTCCGAAAAACACTAAGAAAAACATAATCGCTGTTATCATAATTCCCGAAAACCACCAACTCCATGGTTGTGTTATAAGTTCAATCATTTTATTTAAAAATTATTTTGAAACATAAAAAAACCTCACATTTCTGTGAGGTTTTGGTGGGAGTTGACGGGTTCGAACCGCCGACCCTCTGCTTGTAAGGCAGATGCTCTGAACCAACTGAGCTAAACTCCCTTTCTTTAATTGGAGTGCAAAAATAGGGTCTATAATATATCTGCCAAAAAAATCTTTCGTTTTTCTAAAAAAAATTATGCAAACCATTTATTGCAATTCGTTGTTAATCGTTAAAAATAGAGAACAAATATTTCAAAAACCTTTTCTATCATTATTTTTGCAATTATGTACCAGTGGAATAGCAATACAAAAGAACAAGATTTAGTTGATGTAGATGTAATGGAAAAAACATTACATCCTTTTAACTTGATTGTGTGGAACGATGAAGTAAATACATTTGATTGGGTAATTGAAACTTTAGTAGAAGTTTGTGGGCATTCTGAAGAACAAGCTGAACAATGTGCTATGTTGATTCATTTTAAAGGGAAATATGCTGTTAAAAATGGCGATTACGATACTTTAAAACCAATGTGCAACAGTATTACAGAAAGAGGCATTAATGCCACTGTTGAAGAATCCAATTAATTTTTTCGCTTCAAAAAAATCCATTTTGGCTTTACAAGTTTTAAACGAGAATTTATGGTTTCCTCCAGTTAGTGAAGCCTTAGGTGATGGTTTATTGGCAATTGGTGGCGATTTAAAACCTGAACGTTTAATTTTAGCCTATAAAAATGGAATTTTTCCTTGGTACGATGGTGACTTGCCTCTATGGTGGAACCCCAATCCAAGATTTGTTTTGTTTCCTGAAGAGTTGGTTGTTAGCAAAAGCATGAAAACCACAATCAATCAACAAAAATTCGTTTTTACAATCAATCAAGCTTTTGAAGAAGTAATAGACAACTGTAAAAAAATTGAACGAAAAAACCAAGATGGTACTTGGATTAATGAAGATGTAAAGACTGCCTATATTCAATTGCATAAAATGGGCTATGCACATAGTGCAGAAACTTGGTTAAACAATCAATTGGTGGGAGGTTTGTATGGCATTAAAATGGGCAAAATATTTTTTGGCGAAAGTATGTTTGCAAAAGAATCAAATGCCAGCAAGTTTGCATTAATTCACTATGTACAACAATTACAAACTGAAGGTATTGCATTAATTGATTGTCAAGTTTATACAGAACATTTAGAAAGTTTAGGAGCTAAAATGATTATGAGAGAACAGTTTATGCAGCTAATAGAACATTCAATTGAAGCATAAATATTCCTTCAATCGCAACTCTCCTAGTCATTCAAACAATGGTACTCCAAAAAATTAAATTTACTTTCGTCACTTAGAAAAAAAATTATGAGCCGTAAAGGAAAAGTTTTGGTGGCAATGAGTGGTGGTATTGATAGTACTGTTACAGCTCTTATGCTTCACCACGAAGGATATGAAGTAATTGGCATAACCATGAAAACATGGGATTATGCAACAAGCGTTGGAACCACAGGAAAAAAAGAAACAGGCTGTTGTAATATTGATAGTTTTAACGATGCTCGTATGGCTGCTGTACACCATGGATTTCCTCATTATATTTTAGATATTAGAGATGAGTTTGGCGATTTTGTAATTGAAAATTTTGTAGAAGAATATTTGGCTGGCCGTACACCCAATCCTTGTGTAATGTGCAATACCCATATTAAATGGAAAGCCTTACTAAAACGTGCCAATAATTTAGGTTGCGATTTTATTGCAACTGGTCATTATGCCGAAGTTCAACAACATGAAAACGGAAGATATTTTTTAAGCAAAGGATTGGATGAAACCAAAGACCAGAGCTATGTTTTATGGGGTTTAAATCAGGAATTATTGAGTAGAACGATTATGCCGTTAGGTAAATACAGAAAATCTGAAATACGCCAAATGGCCCATGATATGGGCTACCCAGAATTGGCAAAAAAAAGTGAGAGTTACGAAATTTGTTTTGTACCAGATAATGATTACAGAGGTTTCTTAAAACGAAGAGTGGATGGCTTGGAAGAAAAGGTTGACGGAGGTTGGTTTACCGATAAAAATGGCAAACGTTTAGGCAAACACAAAGGTTATCCCTTTTATACCATTGGCCAACGCAAAGGTTTAGATATTGCATTGGGCAAACCTGCTTTTGTAACAGCAATTAATCCAGAAACCAATACAGTTGTTTTAGGCGACGAAATTGACCTTGATAAAAATGACATGTATGTAGGAAAAATAAATTGGATTAAATATGATGGCATTACAGATGGAATGGAAGCATTAACCAAAATTCGTTATAAAGACAAAGGTGCACTAAGTAATTTATACATAAGCGATAACGGAATTAATGTTCGTTTTTACGAAAATGTAAAAGGAATTGCTCCTGGGCAAAGTGCAGTTTTTTACGAAGGCAATGATGTTATTGGAGGTGGAATTATTCAACGTGGAAGTTTAATATAAAATTTATTGGCTTGCAATATTTGTTTTAACTGTTTAATGTTTCAATTAAATAATCTTTACATGAACAACAATTTACTGAGTTAACTATTCAACAAACAGCAGTTTACATACAAACTGTGTCAATAAATTGGCAATTGAATACAATCGTTTTATCTTTCGTCTCTCTACAATATGAAAAAGATACTATTTTACTTCTTAACCATTGCTG
>JAGOUF010000162.1 GCA_018061385.1 Chitinophagaceae bacterium
GGTTATTATAGAGATCAAACCTTCATGTTTGCAAGTGGATTAGCCACTGTTGAGCAATTTTTTGCCCAGTTATATGCCGATCCAATTGAAGGGCATGATCCATTTAGTGGTGGCCGACAAATGGTGAGCCATTTTGCAACAAAATTTGTAGATGATAATGGCAATTGGTTAGATCTTGCCAATAGAAAAAATATCTCATCGGATATTGCTCCAACTGCTGGACAAATGGTACGTGGACTTGGTTTGGCATTTGCAAGTAAATGCTTTAGAAATACACCTGCTTTACAACAGTTAGATAATTTATCGCACAACGGATCGGAAATTTGTTTTTGCACCATTGGCGATGCTAGTACAAGTGAAGGTCATTTTTGGGAAACCATTAATGCAGCTGGTGTGTTACAAGTACCATTGGCAGTTTTTGTGTATGATGACGGATATGGCATTTCTGTTCCTAAAGCTCATCAAACTACTAAAGCATCTATTAGTGAAGCATTAAAAGGGTTTCAGAAAAAAGATGATACCAATGGAATAAATATTTATAGAATAAAAGCTTGGGATTATGCTGGTATGTGTGAAGTTTTTGAAGATGCTTTGCAAAAGATTAGAGATACACATGTACCTGCTGTTTTTCATATTGAAGAAGTAACACAACCTCAAGGACATTCTACATCGGGCAGCCACGAACGTTATAAAACTGCAGAACGTTTAGAATGGGAACGTGAATGGGATTGTTTGAAAAAAATGAGAGAATGGATTACTTCAAATGGTATTGCTACTAGTGAGGAATTAGATACATTATCTGAAGAAGTTAAGGAAATTGTGAAGCAAGAAAAAAATGCAGCTTGGGATAAATATTTACAGCCAATACAAGAACAAGTTCAACATGCTGCTACTTTGGTAGGTAGTATGATGGTAAACGATATTGATGTGTATAATCATTTACAAAAATTAGTAAGTGAGTTGAAGGCTAATAAAGAACCCATGCGAAGAAATGTGTTACACACTTTAGCTATGGCTTTGGAAGCTGCAACTACATCTCCCAATTATTTTGAAGTAAAAGATTATTACAACGAGTTATTGGCAGAGAATAAACAATTGTACAATTCTCATTTATACAATGAAGGCAGTAAATCTGTTGCTAGAGTTCAAGAAACAAAACCTTTTATTCCGTTTGATGCACCTACTGTAAATGGATATGAAGTACTGAATAAATACTTTGATGAACTGTTTGCAAGTAATCCAAAAGTTTTTGCATTTGGTGAAGATGTAGGTTATATAGGCGACGTAAATCAAGGGTTTTCTGGTTTACAAGAAAAACATGGAGCTAATAGAATTTTAGATACAGGTATTAGAGAATTAACCATTGTAGGACAGGGCATTGGTATGGCTTTAAGAGGCTTAAGACCTATTACAGAAATACAATATTTAGATTATTTATTGTATGGTTTACAACCCTTAAGTGATGATGTTGCAACAACACATTTTAGAACAAGAGGATTGCAAAGTTGTCCTTTAATTATTAGAACAAGAGGACATAGGTTAGAAGGTATTTGGCACAGTGGCAGCCCCATGGGAATGATGATTAATTCTTTAAGAGGTATTCATGTTTGTGTGCCAAGAAACATGGTACAAGCAGTTGGTATGTACAACACTTTATTACAAAGCAATGATCCAGGAATTATTGTAGAATGTTTAAATGGGTATAGACTAAAAGAAAAATTACCTACCAATTTATTGGAATATACAATACCATTTGGTGTGCCAGAAATTGTAAAACAAGGCAATGATATTACTGTGGTTTCTTATGGCAGTACTTTAAGAATTGTACAAGAAGCTGCTGAACGATTGAGTAAAGAAGCAATTGATTGTGAGATTATAGATATACAAACTTTATTACCTTTTGATATTCATCATTTAATTGTTGCATCGCTTAAAAAAACCAATAGAATTGTTTTTGTAGATGAAGATGTACCAGGTGGAGCAACAGCTTATATGTACAGAGAAGTAATGGAATTGCAAGGAGGTTATAAATGGTTAGATGTAAACCCAAGAACAATAACTGCAAAAGCACACAGACCAAGCTATGGCAGCGATGGAGATTATTTTAGCAAGCCCAATGCCGAAGAAATAATGACTGTTATTAGAGAAATGATGGCAGAATAATTTATTTAGATATTGTATAAGAAAAGCCACGAAATAATTTCGTGGCTTTTTAATTTTATGCTTAGAAAATATTTACTTCTCGTTCTAAATCAATTCCAAATTTTTGTTGAACAGATTGAATAATTTCTTCACTTAAATCGTAAATTTCTTTACCTGTTGCTGCTCCATAATTTACCAAAACCAATGCTTGTTTATTGTAGCAACCAACATCATTTTTTCTATAACCTTTCCAACCACATTGTTCTATTAACCAACCTGCTGCAATTTTAACCTGTGTTGTATTTGAAGTTGTATAATTGGGAACAGTTGGAAATGTATTTTTCAGTATTTCTAACTGCGTTGTTGGTATTGTTGGGTTTTTAAAAAAGCTACCAGCATTGCCAATTTCTTGTGGGTTGGGTATCTTAGAACTTCTAATATTAATTACTGCATTTGAAATTGCTTGAATAGACAATTCATGAATATTCATTTTGGCCAACTCTTGCTCAATTGCACCATAAGTAATATTGAAGTTGGCTTGTTTTTTTAATTTATAAGTAACACTTGTAATAATGAACTGATTTTTTAAATTTCTTTTAAAAACACTTTCTCTATAGCCAAATTCACATTGATTGGTGTTGAACTTTACCACACATTTATCTTGAATATTAAATGCTTCTAACTCGTAAAAAACATCTTTTATTTCAACGCCATAAGCTCCAATATTTTGCATAGGACTTGCACCTACACTGCCAGGTATTAAACTTAAATTTTCAACACCTGCATAGTTGTTTGCAATGCAATGCAATACAAACTGATGCCAATTTTCTCCTGCTGCTGCTTTTACATAATAGTGTGTAGCGTCTTCATGTATTAATTCAATTCCTTTTAACTCGTTTTTTAAAACAAGTCCATCAAAGTTTTGGGTAAATAAAACATTGCTTCCACCACCTAAAATCAATAAAGGGATATTTCTTGGTTTTAGTTCAATTTGTTCTTTTAATAGTTCAATTGAATTAAAAGAAGCAAACAATTTTGCAAATACATTTATACCAAATGTGTTGTATGGCTTTAACGAAATGTTGTGTTGTATTTGCATGAATGAGTGAAGCTGTTTTTTTTAAAATCTATTATTTGGTTAAAGCTAATTTTAATTCTTCGGCAGTAACAACTCCTTGTTTACGCCAAACTTGTTGTCCATTTTTAAAAATAATGAAAACAGGTAAAGCTTCTACTTTAAATTGTTCCATTAATTGTAGATCAACTCCACCATCTACATTTAATAATTTAGCTTGAGGAACTGCTTGTAAAACTTCTGTAAGTATTGGTTTCATTTTTATACAAGGAGGACACCAATCTGCTCCAAAATCTACCAATACTAAATTATCGGCAGTAATTTTTTGTTGAAACTCCACTTGCGTCAACTGTGTAGTTTTTGTAATTCCTTCAAGTGGTTTATTACTTCTTTTCCAAGCATTAATTCCACCTTTTAAATGATACAATTTTGTAAAACCCATTTCTTTAAGTTCACTCATGGCATATTCACTTCTAACACCAGATAAACAGTAAATGTAAATGGGTTGATTTTTATTTAAGTATTGTACCCTTTCTTTAAACTCTTTAGTATTGTTGTAATTGGCTTGTAAGGCATTTTTAATATGGCCAGTTTTAAACTCTTCAGCAGTTCTAACATCTAAAATTTGAATGCCAGTTTCAGCAATTCCTTTTTCAAATGTTGCTACATCAACCGTGTTTTCTTTAGCTGATTGACTGCAACTACTTAATGTAAGTATGCTGAAGAATAAATAGAGAAAATGTTTCATAATGAATTGTAATTTTTAAAGTGGAGCAAAGTAGTAGTTTCAATTATTGGGTTAGTGTGACAAATATCACATTTAAACTGTATTAAAAAGATGAACTTTACGTTTTAAACAAAACTAACTTTTATGAAAAAAAATATGGGGTCTGTTGATAAAGCTTTTAGAATTTCATTTGCAATTATTATAACCATTCTTTTTACAACAGGTACAATTACTGGAACTTTAGGAACTGTATTGTTGGTATTGGGTGGTGTTTTTTTAGCAACATCATTCATTAGTTTTTGCCCATTGTACACTTTGTTTGGTGTAAATACTTGCAAAAGTAAAAAGTAGCAAAAAAAATAAATGTGCATGAGTTAGTTAACCCATGATTTCGTGCACATTTTTTTTAATGTTTTCTGCAATTTTTTGCATAGGCAAATCATTGCCATCTGTACCAAAAGGGTCTTCAATTTCTTCGGCAATTAGTTCTAAACTTGCCAATACATAAAAAATAAATGTAGTTACAGGTATGGTAAACATGCCTAAATTAAATGCAAAACCAAATGGCATTGTAATTACATATACAAAAATAAATTTCTTAATAAATGCACTATAACTATAAGGTATTGGTGTATTTTTTATTCTTTCGCAAGCACCAGAAATATCTAAAAAAGATTGTAGCTCTGCATTAAGTGTAATTAATTGGTCGCCAGTAATTTTTTGCTCTTTATATAAACTTTGTACTTTCTGTATCATTAAAGATGATATCTGAATTGGCATATGAGCAGCTTCATTGAAATGGGGAATTTCTGGATGTGGGTTTTCGTCTAAAGCCAGTCTTGTGGTTTCTTTTTGCAGATGTCTTTTTAAATGAAACGCAAAAAGTGGAATGGTTTGTTTAAAAAATAATCGTGTATCATTTTCTTCCTTGGGTAAAATGCTGTTTATTTTTACTGCCAAGTTTCTGCTATTATTTACCAAACTGCCCCATAATTTTCTGCCTTCCCACCATCTATCATAAGCCGTATTGGTTCTAAAAACCAATAGCATAGAAATTGCAAAACCCAATAAGGTATGCATTATAGTAATGTTTTTGGCATTGCTATTTTGCGATAGTTTTAAATAGGCTGTTTCTAAATAAACAATTCCCCAAGAGTATAATGCAATAAAAATTAATAAAGGTAATAGAGCCCTAAAAGTATCGGACTTATGAAAATTAAAAATGGCAATAAACCAATCTTTCGGATTGTAATTAATCATTTGGTATAGGATTGGAAAAGTTTAGTTTACTGATTTTGTGATACCGTTTTGTTTCTTAAAAAAGTAGAGTTTTTTATTTTCCCAATAGTTGGGTAAAACAGCATCTTTATTTGGTAAAACTTGTTCTATTTCAAACTCATTGAAAATTGTAAAATCTTTATCTGTAAGGTGATTAAAAATTAAACCTTTGTTTTTAGTTAGTGTGTTACTAAAATAGTACATGGTTTCGAAACCTTTATAAAACCAATCGCTTGCACGAGAAAAGAAAGTTTCCTTATATTTTGAAGCAAGATGTTTTACTAAACTTGTATTTCTTGAGAAATAGTACGGGGTTGAGTAAACAATTTCAATACCTTTATTGGTCTCGTCTATTAATGGTTTATTCAAATCTTTTAAGCCATCCCAAGTGGGCATTCCAATTGCAATAGCAGAATATTTTTTATTGGATTGCAAAATATTAACCAGCTTTATTCCAAAACCTTCATTTACTGAACCACAAATAACAATGTTTTGTCGGTTACTATCCAACACATTTTGTAGGTTTTCAATTGTAAATACATCCGATAATTCTATGGTTTTATACTTTAATGGAATGGCTGGAGTTGTTTTACCCATTTCAGTAAAAATAGATTGAATTTCATCTTCCAACCTCCCTTTTCTTTTTACATAAACTAAGTTACCTGTAGAATAATTTTTTTGAATGTGTTTATATATGCCTTCGCAGTGTGTTTTTAATGTTGGGTTTAATAAAATGAAAAAAGGATTTTCAGTAATGCCACCATCGTTTGGATAGGTTGCCGACACTAAAGGAATTTCTTTACTTAAAGCAAAATCTGCCAAAGGCTTAATAT
>JAGOUF010000163.1 GCA_018061385.1 Chitinophagaceae bacterium
CTTTAAATGGTGGTTATGGTAGTAGAACAGTTGTTGCTGGTGCTGGTTTTTTATTGAACAATGAAATGGATGATTTTAGTATACAACCTGGGGTTGCAAATATGTATGGAGCATTGGGTGGAGAAGCAAATGCAATTGTTCCTTCTAAAAGAATGTTAAGCAGTATGTGCCCTGTAGTTGTAACTAAAGAGGGCAAACCTTTTTTAGTAGTTGGCACACCAGGTGGAACAACAATTCCAACATCAGTTTATCAAACTTTATTAAATATGATTGAGTTTAATATGAACGTAACCGATGCTGTAAACAAACCAAAATTTCATCATCAACATTTACCAGATGAAGTATACGTAGAAAAATTTTTTCCAAAAGAGGTAAGAAGTCAACTAGAAAATATGGGGTATAAAATTATTGAAAGATCTGCAATTGGAAGAACAGAAGCTATACATGTTAAAGGTAAAAATAGTATTGATGTTGCAGCTGATAAACGAGGAGATGATAGTGTTGCTGGATATTAAATTTTTGAAAGTAGAAATAAACAAAAAAGCTGTTCTATGAACAGCTTTTTTGTTGGAAGATAAATTGAATATTTATCTTAATATAGTTAGTGTTCCAGTCATTACTTTAAGCCCATTTTTAGGGTTAATAACAAAGTAATAAACACCTATTGGTAATGGCTTGCCATTGTAAGTTCCATCCCAAGGTTTACTATACCCCATATTGCTAAATACAGTTTGTCCATTTCTGCTAAATACATCTACAGTTGCTCCAACATAATTGTTCAAATATGTAATGTCCCAAGTATCGTTGATGCCATCTCCATTTGGAGAAAATGCGTTTGGAATAACTGGTGTAAGCAATATCCTTACTCTTACTGTATCGTTTGCAGCACAACCACCATTTCCTGTGACGGTTAAAGTGTACAATTTATCAGCTAAAGGAGTACTTATTGGCTTTAATAATGTGTCGTAATTCAAGTATAATGAAGGCGTCCATTTGTAGCTTAAACTACTACCACTTGCTGTTGGCTGTAGTTGTATTGATCCACCTTGTAATACCCAAAGTGGTGCACCAGCATCCACAAAAGGGTAACTGTTTACTTTAACTGATTTTACCTTTGTATTACTCTTACAACCTTTATCATTAATGTGATAATAGCTTACACTATAAGTTCCAACAGCAGCATATTTGTGTGCTACATTATTGGTAGTAGTAGTATTGCCATCGCCCAATTCCCAATTTCTTGTTACAACAGTACCAACAGAGTTACTTGTAAAACGAATGGTGTCATTTAAACAAACTTCCGAAGGAGTAGCTGTGAAATCAGCAACAGGTTCTGGATAAACAGCTGATAAATTTTTGCTTGTATCTTTTGTACAATTGTATTGACTTTTAACAGTTAGCTTAACTGTAAATGGACCAGTAGAGCTGTAGCTATGTGTTGGGTTTGGTAGGGTAGAACCAGTACTATTATTGGGGTTGCCAAAATCCCAAGTATATGTTGGGTTTGCGTCATCTGCAACAGTTGATAAATTGCTAAATGTTGCTGCACCACTAGGTAAACAAACAGCAGTTGGCAAACTAAAGTTTGCAAATGGTCTATTTCTTACAATCAAGGGTTTAGATCCTGATGCAATACAGTTGTTGCCATTTTTTAGAGTTAAAGTAACTGTATAGCTATTTGCAGTTAGATAAGTATGGCTTGTACTTGCACCTGTTCCATTAGCTGTTGCATCACCAAAATTCCAACTCCAATTGCTTAATGCACCACCATTTGAAACTGAATTGTCTGCAAATGTAATGGCTGATTTTTCGCAATTTAATGTGCCAATTGTAAAGTCAATTGTAGGTAATGGCCAAACAGTTACAGAAGTTGTGTCAGCATCTTTACAACCATTACTGGTATTGTAAGTTGCAATAACTTGAAAAGTACCAACACCAGAAGTAGCAGGATTAAAACTATTGCCACTAACGCCTGTTCCGGTGTATGTAAAACTTCCTGGTAAACCTGTTGTTTCTGTAAACTGCGTTAAGTTAAATGCACTTGCATTGGCACACACATTTGGTATTGCAGTATAAGTAACATTTGGTGTAGGGTTTAATGTAATGTTGTGTGTAACAGGAGCACTAATACAACCTTTATCGCTGGTAACAGTTAATGTTACTGTTTTAACTCCAGTTGTTGTATACGCATGTTTGGGGTTTTGTAAGGTTGACGTAACTCCAGCACCAAAATCCCAATTCCACATTGTTACTGTATTGCCTGAACCTCCTGTACTTGATGTACTACTAAATACTGTAGAGTCTCTTAAGCAAGCAGTTGCTGGAGCTGTAATTACAGCAGTTGGTAATTGATAAATTGTAGAAGATAAAGCTTTTGTTTTTGTATCGGCACAGCCATATCCATTTAGTGTAACAGTTAAGCTTACGTTGAATGGACCAGTAGAAGTATAAATATGTAATGGGTCTTTTACTGTGCTTGTATTTGGGTTAGGAACAGTTGCATTTGGGTCGTTAAAATTCCATAAATAAGTAACACCTGTTGTTGGTGTAGTTAAATTGGTAAACTGCATACTACCGCCTAAACAAATACCTGGAGGAGTTTGAAAATCTACAACAGGCTTGGCTATTACTACAATATTAGTATCCTTTATTGCACTTAAACAACCAGCAGCATTTTTTACATATAATTTTACATTAAATGTACCTGCAGTATTAAATGTATGGGATTGAGGAGCAGCAGGTGCTGTGCCAGTAACTACAGTATTAGGGCTTCCGTCATTCCAGTCCCAAACCCATTCAACAGCACTACTACTTGATAAATCATTAAATGTTACAGATGTTCCTGCACAAATGGTATCTTTTGAAACAGTAAATTTTGCATTTAAATCGAAAGACAAATCAACAAAAACACTGTCTTCAGAAAAACAACCCACACTATTAATGGTTTTTAATTTAGCCCAATAAGAGCTAACTCCAGAACTTAAGGGAGGATAAACATGTGGATTGGGAACAGGGTTTGGATTTGGTGGTGTTGCAGTATAATTTGTACCATCGCCAAAGCTCCATTGCCATTGTTGTATACTTGTTCCAGCCAGTGGCGTTGAGTTATCTGTAAAAGTTACGCTTGTACTCCCACAAGCACCATTTACAGCTGTAAATGCAATGTCATCGTGCCCAACAGTTACGTTAATAATATGTCTACTTTCACTACCACATTCACTAATAAAAGTTCCTTTAGCAATTGCCGTTACTTGAAAAGTACCTTCTTGTGAAAAATTGTATAATGGGGGAGAAGAATATAAAAAGTAAGTTCTACCATCAACTACAATTGATCCAGTACTGGTTGCATAAAATGTTCCTGGATTCCCTGGATTAGGAGTTAAACCACCTCTTACAATACCAGCAGGCGAAACGTATGGACTTGCACCTGAATCCCATAAAATACTATCCACTTGAGTGAGTAAATATGGTAAAGCAATTTGTAAACGTACTGGATTGTTTACACATGTTTTAACCGAAGCTGTAGAAGTATCCGTTCCAAATGGATTTTGTGCAACACTAATAGAAGATAAATTTTTGATAGCTGTACCTGCATTGTAACCATAGCTTTCGCCATCACCCATTCCATATGCAATGGCATTAAATGGATAATCTGATTTTAAAGTATTTGATGTGTTAGGCAATACCCTGAATTTAGCTACATAATAATTTGTATCAAATGTATGTTTCACAAAAGCATTGATAATTGGGATACTGCCAGCAGTATTGTAACAAGTTCCTGCATTGGCTGTGGTTTGATTAATTCCAGTATCGGCAACTGCAACGTTATTTAATCTAAAACTAGCAAGACCTTCTTTTTTTATAACCACATTGATATAATGACCATTGTAGTTTGCTCCACTTTTTTTAATTGGAGCAGAATAAACAGTTACCTTATTGATTGCTTGTTGAACAGGGCTTAGAATAATCATTTCTGGATCACCATTTCCTTTACTACCATTGCTGTTGGCACAACCACCAGCAGTAATAAATTGTGTTACGTTAATGGGCTTATCGCTCTCTATTAATAAAGATTCTTTGCTTGCAAATTGATAATACAAATTATTAATCAATCCTGTTTGTGGTGTTGTATGTAAAGGATTGTTTATCCATACTCGTGTAGTTGGATCGTCAACTGTTATTCTGTATAAATTGTATTCCATTGTTTTTGTAGGAACAGAAATATATTTTGTACCCCAAGCTACTTTTGGAAACATTTGTTGTATTAAATGATCCGAACCTTGGTCTATAGAAGTACAAGTTGGAGCATTCACCAAGCATCGCCCATTGCCCCCAAAAACAGCAATTTTTTTATCGCAATTTGTCCAAACTTTCGACCCTGTTAAATCCAATCCATTTGCATCATTACCCGAATTTTTAATAAAACCCATTGCATTAAAAATTTCCCCTTTATTTAAAATAAAAGGTCCATAAGTTATTCCCTTGTTATATTTCACCATCGATGCATCATGCCCTTCAGTAAAAATAGCAGCCGGCACCGAGTCTAATATGTCTTGGCTAGGTGTAAACCAAATAGGGGTATTGTCTTCATTGGCAACTACAAAAAAGAATGAATTAGGGTTTGAATTATTGGTAAAACCACCCACATATTTTGTGTCAGTTGGTTGTCCACCAAAAGCTTGAACTGTATAAGCAGAGTTCCATGTATTTGTAGGAAAAACCATAGCAGCAGCAGCACTATTGTTGGGTGCATAAGTATGCATCCAAACACTCACTGGTGCACCGTTTGAGCTACTAACGTGAATACCTCTTTTTGAAATTCCTGTATAAAATAATCTTGCATCTGGCAATCCAGTTGGGTTCATATTGTTACTGCTACTTCCTGTTGGAAAATCTTTAATTTCTACAACAGTATTTGCCGGAATGGTAATATTGTTTTTAGGGAAACCAGCAGCACCAGGAATGCCTGGTAATTCAACGTTTACAACAGCAGCTTGATCGCCAGCAGCTATATAAACAGATAGTTTACCTTCATTTGCATCACCACTTTTTCTGTCATTTCTCTCTTGATAACCATTGCCCAACCAAAAATCTGTACCACTATTGGTTAAAACATTGGGGTCTTGTGCTATAATACCACTTGCAAAAACCGTATCTACATTTACTGGAATTGTGCCGCCACCGGTTTGAATAATTGCACCATTGTAAACGCCGTATGCATTGGTTTTAAAACGAACGTAAATTCTTTTGCTAGCAAATGCATTGTTTGTATAATTAAATGTGGTAGTAGCACCAAACCCACTGTTACTTAAAGTAGAAACTTCATATCCAGTAGGAGCTTGAACTGTAATTGTTCCAGCAGCAGGACTTAGATATTGTCCATTTAATAAATAACTCAAAACTGGTTGAGATCCATTGTAATTTACAGTACCAAATGCAATTGTAGTAGGCGTTGCAGCAATAACTGGTACAGCAACTGAAGTTATAAATTGAATTTCATTACCATAAGTTACACCTACAGAATTTTCTGCATAAGCTCTAACATAATAAGTTGTGCTTGGTGTTAAACCTGTAATTAAACTGCTAAAATTTGTACTATACAAACCTTGTGTTGTTTTAGTACTCAATGCTGTTGTTGGGTTAGGGCTTGTACTCCAACAAATCCCTTTTTGCACAATGGTTACACCACCACTATCTGTTACATTTCCCCCACTGGTTGCTCTATTAGAAAAAATATTGCTTGCGGCATTAGTAGTTACAGTTGGTAATGTTGGTGGCAATGTAATAAAAGGCATAATTGCTCCATAGTAAACATTACCATCTAGTGCTTTTACATAAGTTCTGCCATAATATTGAGTGCCATTGGGTATTAAGCCAGTTGCCTGATTGGTGAAACTACCAGGAAAAGTATTGATTGTAGCTGGAGTTACTGCAGTTTTAGTGCTTAAATTAATATCAATACCTGTATTTACTGTGTTCCAAATAACACCATAATAATCAATTGGCATTGACGGGGCA
>JAGOUF010000164.1 GCA_018061385.1 Chitinophagaceae bacterium
CCCTTAATGAAAGTATTGTTAGAACAGCATTTTGATGACATGTATGGTGTAATACATTGCAGTGGTGGTGGACAAACCAAGTGCATGAAATATTTGCCTAAACCTTTGCGTATTGTAAAAGATAATTTATTTGAAGTGCCTCCGATTTTTAAATTAATTCAAGAAAATTCTGGAGCAGACAATCGAGAAATGTATCAAGTATTTAATATGGGGCATAGATTAGAAATTTTTACCAATGAGCTTGCTGCAGAGAAAATGATTGAAGCAGCTAAACAGCTGCATATTGAAGCACAAATTGTAGGAAGGGTAGAAGCAACAACTGGTGCAAGTGAATTGCTTTTACAAGGCAGTTTTGGAGAAGTAAAGTATTAACATCTTATTGTAAGTTGTGTATACTATTTTTATTGTGAACTACGCTGTATGAATAATTTTACAGCATTAAAAATTTGGATATGTCAGAAACCGTAATAACATTAAGAGGCGTAAATGTATATCAAGGCAATAGTTTGATTTTACAAGATGTAAACTTTACCATTAACAAAGGAGAGTTTGTTTATTTAGTAGGAAAAACTGGTACAGGTAAAAGTAGTTTGCTGAAAACTTTGTATGGGGAACTAACCATGAGAGAAGGTAGTGGGAGTGTAGTTGGTTTTGATTTAAGAGATATGGATTGGAAAAAAGTTCCTTTTTTAAGAAGAAATTTAGGCGTTGTATTCCAAGATTTTCAGTTGTTAACTGATAGAAATGTGTACGAAAATTTGAAGTTTGTTTTAAAAGCTACAGGTTGGAAAGATGCCAAATTAATGGATGAAAAAATAAACGATGTGTTGGATAAAGTTGGGTTGAAAAGTAAAGGATTTAAAATGCCATTTGAAATGAGTGGTGGTGAGCAGCAAAGAATAGATATTGCTAGAGCTTTACTCAATTCTCCCAAACTCATTTTAGCCGATGAGCCAACAGGAAATTTGGATCCAGAAACTAGCGATGAGATTATGCAATTGTTAATATCTATTGCTAAAGATTATGGTACAGCAGTTGTAATGGCAACGCATGATTTTATTGTAATTAATCGTTACCCAGGACGAATGTTAAAAACTGAAAGAGGAAGAGTAATTGATAGTGCCAATATGGAAGTGGCTTAATAAAAAAATCCTGCTAAATAGCAGGATTTTTTTATGCCAAAATTTGAAAGAGGGGCTGCATAGTGGTGCTAGTTTTGGTGTTAAAAATTTTCGGTAAAACAATTGTTTTATATTTTATCTTAGCAGCAAACAAATTGAATGTTTGCAGTAACTATTTTAGGTAATAATTCGGCTATACCTGCTTTTGGTAGACATCCAACAGCACAAGTGGTTACACTGAACGATCAACAATTTTTAATTGATTGTGGCGAAGGTACTCAAGTGCAATTGGCGAAGTTTAAGATTCGGAAAAGTAAAATTAATTACATTTTTATTTCTCATTTACATGGCGATCATTATTTTGGATTAATAGGTATATTAACAAGTATGGCTTTGCTAGGTAGAACATCAGAATTACATTTATTTGCACCTGCACCCTTAGAAAAAATAATTGAATTGCAATTGAGTGTTGCCGATTCTGTTTTGCCCTATAATTTAATATTTCATCCACTAAAAGACGAAGGTGTAATTGTTGATACAAACAAATTTCAGATTGTATGTTTTGCAGTACAACATAGGGTACAATGTTGGGGATTTATTGTACATGAAAAAAGAGATCCTCGTAAAATTGATAAAGAAAAAGTGAATGAATTTCATATTCCTGCGGCATATTATACTGCTTTAAAAAAGGGCGATGATTATGAAACTAAAAATGGTGAAATTATAAAAAATGAATGGGTAACTTTTGCCAATAAACCTGCAAGAAGTTATGCTTATAGTGCCGATACAATTTATGATGAACAAGTTGCTGTAAAAGTAGGAGGTGTAAATTTATTGTATCATGAAGCCACGTATTTAAAAGCAATGGATGAGTTGGCTGCAAAACGCTATCATTCTACTACTGCACAAGCTGCTACAATTGCTGCTAAAGCCAACGTAAAAAAATTAATTATAGGCCATTTTAGTAGTAAGTACGAACAATTAGACGAGTTTTATACTGAGGCTTGTGAAGTGTTTGAAAATACTGAACTGGCAATAGAGGGGGTAACTTATTTGATACAATAGGAACATTAAAAATTAAGGAAGGCTCTTAATAAAAACTTGATACTATTTCATTAAGTACTTGATTGAATTAGATTTTATTTGTAAGCTGCCCTTTCAGGTTTATAAATAAAGCGTTCAAAAAAATTTGAACGCTTTATTAGTTTTATTATTTTTTTATAAATTGTTTTCGTTGTCTTGTTTTGCCATCAAACACTTCAATAAAATAAATACCTGTATTTAGTTTACTAACGTCAATTTGAACCTGATTAGAATTATTAGTAAATACTTTCCTTAGTTTCAAGATACCTAAATTGTCAAAAATTGCTATCTGTGAGATGTTATTTAATTTACTCGATGCTTTAATATGTTTGTCCTTACTATTTAGCGATATGAATATTGTGTTAGTGGCTGGGTTGGGAAACAGCTTTATGTCATCATTAATTGTCGACTGTTGTCTATATCCCCAACATTCTAAAAATATTTCCCCAACATTTACTGTTTCACTTCGTCCACAATAAGTTACAGCAACTACTTCTAAATTTCTTGGATTACCCATACAAGGCCAACTATTTGTCCATAAATATCCATTTGATGTTTCACCAATTAGTTGACCATCAATGTACCATTGATAAGACCATGCACCGTCTGGATGTTCGTCAACTTGAGCAATTAAAGGTTCTGAAGAAAAGTTTGGAGCATAAATAATAGTTGGATTTGGACTTACCCAAGGCAAACAAGGGCAATAGCCAACTGAATTATTTGCTTGTTTAGCACAATTGCCAGAACCAATCTGTGCCGAAACAGAACCAGAAACACCACTAGGAGAATATATGTCAACTGTATTACCATAAGTTGTTGTGTAGGGAGAAGCATTCCCATTAATAAGAAGACCATTTGTAGTTGTCCACGTAATCGTACTTGAAAGAGGTAAACTTGCTTTAACTGTCATATTGTTACAGTCTAAACCGGTAGTAATGTTACTTAAACTAAAATTGGGTAAAGAATTGGTAACAGTTGTTGTAGAATTTAATGTACTGTAATTTGAACCATTTAGCTTTACAGTTACTGAAACATTGGAGATATTAGAAGCACTGGAAGACGATGTTAAACTAATATTTGGACTTGTAGTTGTAAATGTTTGAGGTGCAGGATTTCCAAGATAAATCCAACCATTGTTGGTAGTACCTAAATTCCAATCATAGATAATGTACCTGGTGAATTATACACATTTGTAACTACAAAGTTTTTGGTTACACTAGTGCCACATTCAATTGACGATGAATTTGGATTTAAAGTAAATACAGGTGCAGGTGGTGTTTCTACAATTCTTATTTGCCTTAGCCTTATGGTTTTGCTGCCACCATTTGGGGCAGGGATTGCTGTAATTTCCAGTGTACCTTGATTGCTCCCTTGTACAAATGAAGAAAATTGACGTTCCGAAAATGTAGCTTCTGAAATTTTCAAGCCTGCTGGATTACCTGTTACATCTGGATTTACATCTTGTGCACCGTTACAAGTAGTATTGCCACCACCACCTGTATTATTTATGTTCAATCGAATAAATGGACCAGTGTTGTTTCCAACAGTATTTACATCTGCAGCAACAGTTGCATAAATTAAGTATGTATAATTGGCCTTAAAATTATAATAAAGCCTAAACCTTGTACCTTGGCTTGATGAAGATGATACATAGTTTGTAGCCATTTGAATAGCAGAATCGCTGCTGCTATATATGGGTTGCCCAACCTTTGTTTGATGGCTAACATTTGCCACACCTGTGGCTGGCACATTGGTTTCATTGGCGAATAAATTACATGGAGGATTGCTGGGAAACCATGTTCTATAATTAATAGTTACGTTTTGGGCATTTGCTGCCCAACTTATTATTAGCGTACATGCAAGAATAATATGTTTCATAAAACTTTGTTTTGTAATAAATAATTATTTGTCTTTTTCTAAATGGACTTGTAAACCAAGCCCTAATTGTATAATGCCATTGCTACCATTAAACCCATTAAATTTATAACTGCTATAACTTACTAAAAACTCAATACCCACACTAGAATTAAAAAATGCGACTGCACCAGTGGTAAATGAAAAGGTGCTTTTTGGTGTGCTTCCACCTCTACTACCCTCAACACCATATTGGTACACCCCTTCTGCAAGTATGTTAATCCTTTTATCAACTGGCATAAAGTAGTAACGAATAAATGGACCAAAATTGTAGTTATTGTATTTAGAGTAAATTGTTCCACTTCCTCTTTGACCTATCAGAATAATACTAGTTTTTAGACCCGTAGCAAATTTGTCATTTAAAAAGTACCCAACATTTGGGTTAATTTGAATGTTGTAATATGTATTTGGTGAGTTAAACTCACTTTTGTTAGTACCTGATGAAAAGCCAATATTACCACCAAGCATCCAATTGCCTTTTGTTAATTGTGCTTTTGATATATTAACAATTAGTAAGCTAAAAGCTACTAGTATTATACATTTCATAAGTATATATTTTTATTTTTTTTAATATCGAAGTTATATAAGAAAGGATTGTTTGAGAATAATAATAATTAATCGTTTAGCAGAGTTTTTTAGTATGAATTGAAAAATTATTATCTATTCTAATTCTGAAAAATTTGCGTACATTCTTTTTGGCAATCATTTGTTTTATTACTTACAAAACCCCAAACTTACAAACCTCAAAAAAGTTATTATTTATGCCATTATCATGTATTTTAATTAAGAAATATTTTTTGGTGGCCACCAAATGTTGAGATCTTCTTTCTCAATTGTAAAATAAAGCATTAGGTTTTGTATTTTATTGTAGTGAAAACACTACAATTTCTTGCATTTTTTGTTTTTTATTATTTACCATATATATTGCTGTATAAATTATATGTATATGAATATTGTTGTGGTTGATGATTATGCTAAAAGCCAAGCTGCTACTATACATTGGGTAAATAAACAACAAGGTTTAACATTATTGTTTAGTGCAATTAATGGATTTGATTTATTGAAACAAATGAACAGATGTAAAACTGAACCCGATATTATTTTGATGGATATAAGAATGAAACCAATAGACGGCTGTGCAGCTACTTATTTTTTAAAGAAGCATTATCCTAAAATAAAAATTATTGCAGTTACAGGTTTTATTGAAAAAGAGGTAATACGCCAAGCTATTGTTTGTGGGGTAGATGCTTATGTATTTAAACCACAAAGAGAAAATTTTTTACTTGAAGCTATAGAGCATATTATGCAAGAACAATTTTATTTAGATACTAGATTACAACAAGAAATAGATGCCATAGCATTGTCTAATTATTGTAAGACTAAAACAATTTTTTGGGAAAAAAGTGAAGGAGTGTTAACCGCAAGAGAGAGCATCTTTGTTGCTTTAGTATCTACAGAATTAGCATATAAAGAAGTTGCCGAATTAATGAATGTAGAAGAAAAAACCATTCAAACTATGTTTGCTAGAGTATCGGAAAAATTAGGACTAAAAAATCAAAAAGAGTTAGTGTTATATTGTTTACAAAATGGTTTGGCTGTAAATGTAGATTTCAGCTATTCAACAATAGCTAAAGAAGTTGCTTAATAAAGTGGTAACAATAAGTTGATACATTTTTTATAAAAATAAAAGCAGCCAATTGGCTGCTTTTATTTTTATAATTCTTCTTCCTTAAAAATTGGGTTTCTTCTTGTGGGTATAACCATATGCTCATCTTCACTTAAAAACACCCAAAATTCATGCAATGAAAAAATATCGCCAGGCGTTTTTTCTCCATCGTCTTCTGCATTTCTTTCATAAGAACCTAATAATTCTCCATGATGCTTAAGTTCTAATA
>JAGOUF010000165.1 GCA_018061385.1 Chitinophagaceae bacterium
TAAAGCTGCAGCTAAATTGTATTTTTCAGATGAGTGGTGTACCACATGGCTTGCCCAAAACCATCTTACACTGTGAGCTGTTCTGTGCATTAAATAATAGCTAAAGTCATCAACAAAAAATATTAGCACCCATGCCCACCAAGCATTGAACGGTATGGTGAAAATTCTATATTCATATATCCAAACAAAAAAAACAAGAATAAAACTTTTGGTAAGTAAGCCAATCAACAAATTGCCTAAGCCTAAACTAATACTAGTTGTTGCATCTTTTACTTCATACAGTTCTCGTTGTGTTTTAATGGCATAAATAACTTCAATAATTATTAGAACAATAAATGCTGGAATGGCATCAATTAAAATATTTCTTAATTCTGGCATGGCATACAATTTACAATTGAAGTTGCAAATACTTCATTGTTTTATTGGTACAAAGTTATGTTCTTTAAAAGCACAATAATCTGAAATTTTTTAGGTATTGGTAAGTTATAGTACTAATTATGCAACATTTTCTATTAGCCAATCTTGTACATGACGCAATACAATGAACAAAAAATAATGTACAGTTAAATTGTTTTTTGCTTCAGCCAATTCAGTATAAATGTATTTATAGCATTCCCTGAAATAGAGATTGACGTTTTATTTGATTGTTGATACAGTTCTTCAAAAGCTATAATTTTTTCTTTTGAGTTGTTGATGTTTGAAATTGTTACAATACCTTTTACAAATAATTTTTCTGGCTCATTCCATAAGCCCATTTGCTTCAAAAATACTTTTGCTTGTTGTGCCAAATAATCCATAATATCTGTTGTTTCTTCTTCACAATGTAACATCATCAAATACAATCTAACTGATGCTTGAGATCTAAGTTCTACTTGCTCTGGAGCTTTATTTAAAATATCACTCCACCAATACAAAGCTTCTTTGTATTGCTTGTTGAAGAAACAAACCAAGCCACAAGCTGCTTCTATATAAACTTTAAAATCCTTTCTAAATTTTATTTTCTTCTCAACAAAAAAAGTCTTGTATTCATTTACTATTTCGTTGGCTTTTTCATAATTCTGCAAATGCAAATAATACATTAATCCACACCAACAGTAATTGTGCATTTTTCTAATATTCACTTCAATAGTAAGGGCTTCATAGAATTTTATTTTTTGTAAATAGTATTCAAATTGCTCCCATTGATTGGCTTTTTCACAAGCAAGTAAAAAATTATAGTAACTGGCCAATGGATCCATTTGTTGCAAGGGTTGCTTTTCTATTTGTTCTTCCCTAATTAAAATACAACGCCTACAACATTCATAATTATTCTGCTGATCGTTAATAAGATTGTAGTATAAACTCCAAGAAGCATAATAACGAAATTTTGAGTTGTAAGAAATAGTTGGTTCTACTTTCATGCAATCAACAGCAACACACTTGGTGGCTTCTTCTTTAATTTGTTCAAATGGTTTTTTGCCTATTTCTTGTTCCAATAAAGTAAGGTAATGCCATACATGGCCTACATCTTTATGTATTGCAGCCATTTGAAATGCAAGGGTATCTTCTTCTACCATTGCAGCAAATATTTCACTGGTTTGTTTGTAAATTCTAAAATTGCCAAAGAGATATTTTTCAATATGCAATACATCCATAATTACATGATAATATTCATATTGCAGTGCTAGTTCTTTTGTTTTTTTTATGAGTGTTGCAGCATCTGTATCAAGCCCTTTACTTGCTAAAATTTTTACTTGCAGAAATAAGTTTCTAATCTTCCATTCTATAAAATTTTCCTGGTTGTATTCTTGCATACTTTTCAGCAGCATATTAAACAAATAATTTTTTGCAACACTAAATTGCTTTACAAAAGTTTCCTTTCTAAACCGCTTCAACAATTCTGGTTCATCATATTTAACCTGTGTGTTAATGGCTTCAAATAGTTTTAAATAATTGGTATTTCTTCCTTGCACTTGTCTTTGTGCATAGAGTTTAAAATACCTTTTTTCTGAAGGAGTAAGAGAATGTATGAGGCTAAAAATTGAACTCATGAGCACTGCATTTATCTGAGTAGTCTATAAAAATAAGGTAAAATTGAATTGCTTGTTATCCATTGAAAATCAATTCGATAAAATAGTATCCGACTGCTTGAAACGTAAACTTTAGTAAAATAGCTCAATGCTTAATTGCAACTTTTAGAATAAAATTGTTTTCTGAAACTGTTACAACAAATCAAACTTCACACTTATGAAAAAAATGATACTTTTTACGCTGTTTACTGCATTGCTTATACAAGCAAAAACACAGGAACGTTTGATTGGCACTACCGCTTACGGCATAGATCCATTGGCAAAAGGAATGGTTTTTACCATGAATACCGATGGCTCTAACTATTCACCTAAAAAAGAATTTATGCAAAGTTGGGGGCAAGGTGTTGATGTGGTTGATGGCCAAGATGGTTATCTCTATGGCATTGCTGCTGGCAATGGTTTGTCAAGTAGTAAGTCGGCTATTTTTAAAATTAGTTATGATGGTAGTCGATACAAAACTTTGTATGTGTTTAACAATTCAACAGATGGTTATGCACCACGTTATAGACCTGTGCTTCATCCCAATGGTTACCTTTATGGCATTTGTGAATTGGGTGGCACCAACAACAATGGAACAATGTGGCGTATTGCAAAAGATGGAACAAATTTTTCTGTAATCAAAACTTTCAACCAAACAACTGATGTAGTAAATGGTGCTTATGGAAGTGTTACAATTGGTGCAGATGGAAAATTGTATGGCATTGTTTCTGGAGGCTCAAATAATGAAGGAGCATTGTTTAAAATGAATGCAGTAGCTCCATATAATTTTACTACAGTAAGTTTTATAGCTGCTAGTTCTGGTAGAAATCCAAGAGCTACATTGTACCAAGCAAGCAATGGTAATTTTTATGGTATTTGCGATAAAGGAGGCAATCAAAATTTAGGCACAATTTTCAAGCTGGTGCCAGGCTTAGGTTCTACTATTGGTGTACTGACGGGAGTGCTTAGTTTTAACGGTGTCAATGGTTCTAGTCCATTATCTACTTTAGTAGAAGGAAGAAATGGTTTTTTATATGGAGGTTGTGCTGCAGGTGGTGCAAACAATAAAGGCTGTTTATTTCAGTTTAATAAAGCAACCAATCTTATTGCAGATCAAGCAGACTTTGATGCTGCTTCAGGCAATACACCTTCACGTCAATTATATGTTCATACCAATGGCGATATTTATGGTTTTACCACAGTTGGTGGAACTAGCAATGCTGGTGTATTTTTTAAGGCAAGTGCAGGTGCCATTGTTCCTTTAAAAGATGGGTTTGATGGAGGTACAGCAGTTAACTCATTTACCTATAATCCTGCCAATGGAAAAATTTATGGAGTGGCTTCTTATGGAGGATTACGCAATGCTGGTGTAAGTTTTAAGATGGATTTAAATGGAACAAATTTTGAACTTTGCCACCAATTTCTTTTTCATTCAGAAGGTAGTGGGCCAACTGGCAGGCTGGCTTATGTTGCACAAAACAATGCCTTATTTAATAGAGTGTATGGCATTTGTTATGGTGAAGGATTGTATGAAAGAGGTTCATTGTTTACTTTGTTTCCCGATGTGCCCAATTCTCATAGAATTGTGAAACAATTCAAGCCTGATAATGGCTCAAATCCATCTGCTATAATTGTGGGAAGCGATCAAAAGTTATACGGCACATTTACCAATCAAGGTACTGATGGTAGCACAACTTACACAGGAAGTGTGTACAGTATCAATCCAGCCAACAACGATACTTTTTCTTTTGTAAAAGGGTTTACTGCTGCTACAACTGATTTGTTGCAACCAATAGGAACTGTATTGGAAGCAAGTAATGGTTTTTTATATGGAACAACCATAAGTGGTGGTGCATCTAATTTGGGTGGAGTCTTTAAGGTAAAGAAAGATGGAACAAGCTACCAAACCGTTAAAGCTTTTACTGCAACTGATGGAAGTAGTGCTGTTGGAGATTTAATTCAAGATACTGCAACTGGTTTAATTTATGGTGTAACACAAGCTGGTGGTAGTAGTAATGGAGGAACTATTTTCTCTATTAATCCAGCAGCTGGCGATAATTTTCAAGTAATTTACAATGTACCTGCAAGTACCTATTTTAATGGAGGATTGATGGTGCTTAATGATAGTTTATATGGCACAAGTGCTGGTGGTGGAATTGGTGGATATGGCATTTTGTACAGAATAAAAAAAGATGGAAGTACAGCTCATGTTGTGTTGAAAAATTTTAATAGTACAGATGGTGGTGGACCACAAGGCTACCTTGCTAAAAATACAGATGGTTTTATTTATGGTGCAACAAGTTGGGGTGCTGTGGAGAATGGAGGTTCATTGTATAAAGTTTATCCCGATGGTTCTAATTTTTCTGTTATAAAAATGTTCCCAGCAACTGAAGGACAACGACCAAACCCTATAACATTTGCTCCTTGTATAAATGCACCTTATCCCAATGCTTCAAATATTACGTTCTATAAAATTACTACCAATTCTATCAGTGTTAATGGTTGGACAGTTCCTGAAAGCAATGTATCTGGTTATGTAGTAAAGATGAATACTGTAAACAGTTTTACCAATTTGGCAAACGGTGCAAATCCAACTGCATCAACTGTTTACAATGGAGGTGAGCAGGTTATTTATAATGGAACAAACATGGGCAGAATACTTGTAACCAATCTTCAGCCTGGTACAATATATTATTTTAAAGTGTTTGCTTATGGTGGTTGTAGTGGTAGAAATTATAACAATGATAACACTACAGGAAACCCTGCTGCACAAGCCACAACTCCCAATGGTATAATAACAACAAATGCCAATTTAATGGCTGTGTTAGATGGTGTAGATGATTTTATAAACTTAGGTGATGTGAGTACCATTGAAGCACAAACTGCTATTTCTTTTGGTGGATGGATAAAACCAAAATCGTTTCCTGTAAATGATGGTGACGTAAGAAGCGTTGTTTCTAAAGGTGATGAAAGTAGCAATAGTGGTTCAATGCTTCGCATGCAATTTTATAAAAGCGATGGTGTAAATAAATTTGATGCAACCCTTGCTATTGGTAATGTTCAGAATACGTTGGTAGTGGATGTTGATTCAACACTTTTTCGTTACAATCAATGGAGTCATGTATTTGTTACTTGGCAAAGTGGTTCTAAAATGAAACTCTATATCAATGGAAGAGTGGTTGCACAATCATTTGCCAATATAACTGGTACTACAAATAATGTAAGCACTCCATTGCGTTTTGGTTATGCAAGTACAGGTTATAGCAGTGCACAAAAATTCTTTGGTAATTTAGAAGAATGGCAGTTTTATAATGTGGCTTTAACTGCTTGCGAATTAAGACAACGCAAACACATTCTTCTCTCTGGAACAGAAGCAGGGCTGCAAGCTTATTACCAGTTTAATGAAGCTGGTGCAACAGATTTCAATGACTTTGTAGGAGGTTGGAGTGGAACAAAATTGAATGGGGCAACAACCATTACTTCTGATTTATCTGCAAGTACAGGAGGCAGTGATTGTGTAGATATTGCAAGTACAGAATATATGTACAATTTTAATTCCACCGATTTTAGCAACACCTTGCAACTCCGTTTTCCAGGCATTACGCCCAATGGAAACTTGAATGGAAGTTATTTAGAAAGTATTCCTGTAGGAGGTAATCCAAATCCAGGAAGCAATATGTTGCCAGGCTATTGGATTATTGATAATTATGGTGATAATACTGATAACCTACAAACAAATATTACTTTTCGTTTGCCAGATGGAGTATTAACAGATGCAGATATGAGCCATTATACTTTGTATAAACGTCCATCCAATGGAAGTGGTGTGTGGACTGCCTTTCCTATCAGTTGCATTAGTTTAGATGCTGGTAACAACAGTATCAACATCAACAACATTCCAAGCTGCAGTCAGTTGGTAATTACTTCAACTGTTTCAGCA
>JAGOUF010000166.1 GCA_018061385.1 Chitinophagaceae bacterium
AACTGTTACTCGTCGTTTTTATAAAAATGGCGAAAGTGAATATCGTTTAAACGATGTTCAGTGTAGATTAAAAGATATTCATAACTTGTTTTTAGATACAGGTGTTAGTACCGATAGTTATGCCATTATTGAATTGGGCATGGTGGATGATATTATTAAAGACAAAGAAAACAGCAGACGCCGAATGTTAGAGCAAGCTGCTGGAATTACCATTTATAAAACTAGAAAAAAAGAAGCCAAAAATAAATTAGATGCTACAGAACAAGATTTGGCTCGTATAGAAGACTTATTGTTTGAAATAAACAATCAATTAAAAACTTTAGAAAATCAAGCAAAAAAGGCCGAGAAGTATTTTGAAATAAAAAAAGAATACAGAGAAATTGCTGTGGAATTAGCTAAAGCATCACTAGAAGGGTTCAACCTTACTTACAAAGAATTGAATGAACAGCAAGAAATTGAAACCAACAAACGCTTTCAATTAGAAGCAGAAATTGCTTTAGAAGATGCTGCATTAGAAAAAGAAAAAGTAGGTTTTATTGAAAAGGAACGAGCCTTACAAAGTATGCAACATGAGTTTAATGATATGTTGCAAAACCTTAGAACAAAAGAAAACGATAAAAACTTAGCCACTCAAAAATTACACTATTTAAAAGAAAAAGAAACCAACCTTAATGAGTTTTTAAATAGGGCAGAAGGGCAAGTAAAAACCATTGGCGATAGTATTGAATACACACAATTACAAGTTACCGATGAAGAGAATAAACTGATTGAACTTTCTGATAGAGTTACGGCAACTAAAATGGATGTTGAAGCCAAAAGAAGTTTATACGATGAAAAAAGAGCTGCTGTAGATGTATTGAGAAATCAATTTCAGCAAATTCAACGAAACCAATTTGATGCAGAAAAAAAAGTAGCCATTTCCGATACGTCTATTCAAAATTTACAAAGAGCTGCAACACAATTAACCGATGAAAAACAAAATAGAGATGCTCAGTTGCAGCAATTAGAAATTGAATTAAAAGAAAAAGAAGAACTACTAGAAAATAAACGTGTTGATTTACAACAGTTACAAGAACATCAAGAAAAAACAAAAGAGCAAATTTTTCATACACAAGGCGAATTGGAAGCTTTGAGAAATGAGTTGGCTGAAGAAAACAGAAAATTAGACAGCAAAAAAAACGAATACGATTTATTGAAAAGCTTGGTAGATTCAATGGAAGGCTACCCAGAAAGTATTAAATTTTTGCACAACAATGCCAATTGGAATTCTTCGTCACCCATACTTTCTGATATAATTTATGTAACAGAAGAATATAGAGCTGCTGTTGAAAATGTATTAGAGCCTTACCTAAATTATTACGTAGTGAATAATTTGCAAGAAGGGTTACAAGCTGTTCATTTGCTAAACGACAATAAGAAGGGCAAAGCCAACTTCTTTTTAATGGATAAAATTGCTACCGATAGTAAAGAACATCACCAGCCTGCCAATACCATTAAAGCTTTAGATGTAATTGAAGTTGATGATCAATATTTAGAATTGGCCAAACATTTATTGGGCAATGTTTTTATTGCAGAAAATGATGACGCCATAGAGAACACAACTGGTAGCGTAATACTTGAAAAAACAGGTAAATATGTTAAAGGCAAATACACGTTAACTGGTGGAAGTGTTGGTTTATTTGAAGGTAAAAAAATTGGTAGAGCAAAAAATTTAGAAAAGTTACAAGACGAAATTATACTGCAACAAGCCGTTGTTAATTCTCTAAAATCAGAAATTCAAATTAGACACAATGCAGTGCTTGGCTTTAATGAGCAGTTAAAAGAAAATGCCATTAAGCAAACTGAAGTTGAAATTAATCAACTTACCAATCAATGTTTTGCTGCAAAAAATAAAATAGAAAACTTACAAGCAGCACAGCAAAATGCCCAACAAAGATTGGAAGATATTGAAGCTCGTCTACAAGACGAACATGACGCAATTGCTTCAACCAGAGAAACTTTTCAAGAGTTGAATGAAGGATTACAAAAAACTGGCGATGAATTGAAAATGATTGAGCAAGATTATCAATTGGCCGAACAAGATTACAATGCTGCAACTTATGTGTTTAACGAAAACAACTTAAATCTTACCAAGCAACAAAGTAAAATTGCAACGGTGAAACAAGAGTTAGAGTTTAAGCAAAATCAATTGAACGATTTGCATACACAAATTCAAAACAATTCTGCTCAATTAACAGAAGCATCCAATGCAATTGTAGAAGGAGAACTTGTTTTAAAACAAAGCGAAGAGTTATTGTTGCAATTAATGCAAACCAAAGAAGTAGAAGAAAAGAAATTGAACGAAGCCGATCAAACCTATTACAACTTACGCAACATCTTGCAAGAAAAGGAAAGTGAACTTCGTCATAAATCAAAAGCCAAAGAAAATGTGGAGCATTTATTAAGTGCTATAAAAGATAAATTGAATGATTTGAAATTGAATTTAGCAGGCATGAAAGAAAGAATGCAAGTTGAATTTAAAGTTGATTTAAATGAAATTTTAGATCAAGAAAGAACTTCTGAAACTAGTTTAGAAGAGTTACAAACGACTAGCGATAGAATGCGTAAACGCTTAGACAATATGGGCGAAGTAAACCCAACTGCTATTGAAGCGTATACAGAAATGAAGAAAAGGTATGAGTTTATTTTAGAACAAAAGAACGATTTAGTAGATGCAAAAGAAAGCTTGCTACAAACCATACAAGAAGTAGAAGCTACAGCCAATCAGCAGTTTTTAGAAACCTTTAATAGAGTTAGAGAAAATTTCCAAAAAGTATTTAAAGCATTGTTTACAGAAGAAGACACTGCCGATATGATTTTGGTAAATCCAGAAAATTTAGCTGAAACAGGAATTGACATTGTTGCAAAACCAAAAGGTAAACGTCCATCATCAATTACTCAATTAAGTGGTGGAGAAAAAACATTAACTGCAACAGCACTGCTGTTTGCTATATACTTAATTAAACCAGCACCATTTTGTATTTTGGATGAGGTTGATGCACCTTTAGATGATGCAAATGTTGGAAAATTCACACAAATGATTAAGAAGTTTAGCGATAACTCACAGTTTATTATTGTAACGCACAATAAGCAAACCATGAGTGCTGTAGATGTAATTTATGGAGTAACTATGCAAGAACCTGGCGTAAGTAAATTGGTTCCCGTAGATTTTAGAAGTTTGAATTAGATAAATGGGTTAGTAAGCACAAAAAAGGATTGAAGTTTTTACTTCAATCCTTTTTTTATTTGCAACAGTTGGTTTGTGTTTTAATTAATTTAGAAGTCAAAACAACTTTAAAATTGCATGGTTACTGTAAAGTGAATTTGATTGTCTAAGAAATCAAATAGAGCTTCATTTTCTTTTATTCTATTTACTGTTTCGCTTTCGTAGTTTGCTGCAATAGTTTGTTGATTTGTCTTATTGTTGATGATTGCACTAATGTGATAAGGTTTGGCTTCATTGTTATTCAGTTCTTCATATTTACTTAATGGCAACGGATCAATGCTCATTTGATTAATCAACTTGTTTATTTCATCCATTGTTGATTGGGTAATCATTGCATAAGATTTATGAACAAACTTTGCTGTTCGGTCGTGATAGTTTTTTGTAATTAAATAACAGCAGCCATTTTTTTTGAAAAAAAAATACCAATTTCCGCCCCACAAATCAACTCCTAAATAAACAGCAATTTCTATATCTTTTCGGGTTTTGTAATATTTTAAAAATGAACTAGGATGGTTGTTTTTTATTGAAAGATTGTCATTGTCATCCCACATACGTGTAAATTTTGTAGAATCGGTACATCTAATTCACGATACCACAAAACTTTCTTATTTGCCTGATTAAGGTTTTCAAAATTCTTTTTTGAAAAACTTAATTTATCAAATTGGGGTAATGCAGAAAAATTCTTGTTACTTACTTTTGCTTTTGTTTTTACAGTATCGCAAGCACATGATTTATTTTGAGCTTGTACATTGTTGGTTTGTAAGAAAAGCAAAATAAATATTCCAATAAGTTTAGATAACTGAAGTATGCATTGTCGTAGTTTTTTAGGTGTAAATTTATTTTTATAGATTAATTCACCAATAAAACATTTACACTTCGCTGTAAAATATTAAAAGCAATTTCAGCCATTAAATTTTCTTTATCCAATGTTGGGTTAACTTCGGTTATTTCAAAGCAACAAATTTTTCTGCTTTGCATAAACTTACTAATTAAATCTTCGGCTTCTCTTTCTTTTAAGCCATTGCTAACCGGGGTTCCAGTTCCTTTAGATATGGCAGAATCTAAACTATCCACATCAAAACTTACATAAATATCTGTACAATCGCTTAGGCTTCTAATAATACTTCTATATACAATTTCAACACCTTTTCTTCTCAATTCACTTGTTGTAACAATTCTCATTCCATGCTTTTCTATTAATGTCTTTTCTTCTTTTTCATAATCTCTTAAAGAAACAAAAACAACATCTTCAGGCAATACTTTAGGTGCAATTTTGCCGATATTTTTTAAATAGTTCCAATATTTTGTTGTGTCTGCATCAAGTTCGTGTACTGCACATTCTAAGTTGTCTTCATTAATGGCTGTAGCCAAAGGCATACCATGTAAATTACCACTTGGCGTAGTGTAAGGAGTGTGTAAATCGGCATGTGCATCAATCCAAATTACCCCCAATCTGCTTTTAGGTTTGGCAATTTTTATTCCTGCAATTGTTGCACCTGCATTGCTATGATCCCCACTTAAAATAACAGGAAAAAAATTTTCTTTTATTGAGTCGGCTACCGATTTTGAAATTTTATCGTACATGCTAATTACGCCTTTTATGCGTTTGGCATAAGGACTTTCAATTGGCTCGAACAACAGTTTGTTTTCGCTTGGAATTGTTTCTGATGGAAAGTGAACAAAAAAATTGCTCATATAATCTAAAGCTGCAATTTTAATGGCATCAACGCCTAAACTTGCACCTCTTGTACCAGCTCCAATTTCACTTGGTACTTCAATTAATTTAATATTTTTCATATTAGTTTGTGTATATACTAAAGCTGTACTTTATAAAATTGTACAATTATTATAATGAATAAATAGGGGAGAGAAAATAAAACAAAACAAGTATCAGTAATCTGGCCAACTGCCATCGCCACCTGCAATGAGGTTTAAAAAATAGGCCATTAAAAATTTAGGCTGTATTTGTGTTTTGGCAAACATGCTTGCAATTTAAGGGTTTATTTGTAAAGGGTTTTTACCTCTTAAACTTCCTGTACAATTTATCACAATAAAACGTGTAAACATTTCTTCGCTATACCAATTTTCTTTTTTTGTTTTAACAATAACATCTTTGTGCGTTTGCATACTGTAAGCAAATTTTTTCATGCTTTCTTTACTTTGCCAAATGCTAAAAGTAGCTTGTTTAATCCATGGAATTTCTCCAATTCCAAATGAGGTAATAAAGCCATCAACATTGTTCATTTGCTGTGCTACAGGTTGTACGTTTTTCCAAAATGCAGACAATTTATTTAGCCGAATCGTAGCTCTTGTGAGCACTGCAATTGTACCTTCGTAATTGCTTTGTTTAGGCAAATCACCAAAGCAATATTTTTTATCCCACAAACCATGACTTTCAATAGCCTGCAAATCCATGACCAATTTTTCTGCTTTAAAAAATTTCCAGTACCAATTTATAAAAGGTGGAGTATTGTTTTGAACATTTTCGTTGGCTGAATAAACTTCTAATAATGCCCATTGCTGTAAATCTGGAGTTTTATCAAATGTTCCATTTTTACCACAACCCATTAATTTATAAAAACTATTTTTTTTGCTAAGCCATAAGGGTAAACGAAAAATGGCCATTGAAAGAAAGCCAGCCCAAGCAAGTATTTTGGGGAATCGAACAATTGTAAGTGTACAATACATACTGC
>JAGOUF010000167.1 GCA_018061385.1 Chitinophagaceae bacterium
GTAGTTTTTGTAAAACAGTATTTACATCTTTAGGTAAAATGGCATTCATCAATACATCTTTACTTAATAAAGCATTGCCGTTGCTACCAATGGTTAACATTTCTTTAATTGCAGCAATAGCGTCTTGCTCGCCTAATAAAGAATTTGCTGCTTGTTTCAAAACATCGCAACTACTAAATAACATACTGAACGATAAACAAAATAAAACAACAGATTTCTTCATACAAATTATTTAAAGAGCCGCAAAGTACTTTAATTTTTTTTAATAGTTTGACTAACTCTTGCAGCCCTTACAGCCCTGTTGTTTTTTGAATGACTGATTTTAGAAGAAAAAAATAATATGGCCGATGATGCAAGCACCACCAATATAATGGGTTTCATTTTTTTAATGATTGATGTAGTTGAGTAATACAAACAAACTAAGTTGCATGCACTTACTCTTGAATAATGTTAATGGAAAATTGAGAATCAATATTGGCTTAGTAGAAAAGCCAATTTGTTGCTAACATGCAAATTCTGGTGGCTTAACCCTTTGGCGAAAATTGAATAAAAGAGAAGCGATATAATGTTTCATTTTGTGTGGAGTAATACTCCTATTTTCTTTGAAGAACCAAAGATATTGGGAAGCATTATTTTTCTATTAATGAGTAGGTAGCAGTGGTTAAAATACTTTCACGAATGGTAAAAAATGGCTGATAAGTGGTAAATATAGCTATCAGTGGCAAATATGTTGGATAAGCGGTTTTTTGAAAAAGGGTTAAAAGTGAACATTGGTTACAATGTTTCTTCACTTTGTTTATGCTTCGGACTCCAAATTAAATAGTAAAATGCCAATATTAAAATACCCATTACAAAAGGAATAATGGCTAAATGTTTATAGGTATATTCTGCAAAAAGAGGCTTATTGTCGAAATGTAAAAACTCACTTACCATCCAATAACTATTGGCAGTAATCCAAATACTAATGGCAAGATTGTGGCACAATTCACTCATCATTTTTCTAGTACGCCAAGCAATTACCAATGAAATAATTAATGTAGGAAAAATCATAACAATACCCAAAGGTTTCCAAATCATACACCAAGCAACATCTTTAAATAGCCAAAAAATAATATGTAAATTTTCCATTTTTCTATACGTTAATGGAATTGTATAAGTAGGTGTTGCGTTGCTCATTTATAATTTTTGAAAAATAAAAATAAGTAGAAAAATACAATCATGTAACAATCTGTAAGAATACTATTTAGCTGCAGTAGCGTTGTTGTAAATCCTGCTTTAGGAGGGCACTATTGTACATGTGAACATAATTCAGCCAATTGTTTTATCTGCTTAAAATATTTTTGAAACGTTGAACATCTGCCAAAGGATTAATTGCTTTTCCGTGTACTAAATGTTCAACCAACTCATGTGCAAAGTATGGTGCTAATGAACAACCTTTAGTACCCATTCCATTTAAAATGCCTATGTTTTTATGTATAGGATGTAAGCCTACAAATGGTCTGCGTTCCATATTGGCTGGGCGTTCACTTGCAATATGATCTACAATTGTAAATGGTATTTTTAAAAATGCTTGTAGCTGAGCTATTGTTTTTTTTCTAAAATTCTCTGTTGGTTCTGTGTTTTCAAATTTCCAATCGTATGATGAACCGACCCACCATAAATCGTTTTTCCAAGGCACTAAATTTAATCCATGCTTAAACATATTTGTTCTTGGTAAATTTGGAATATGTACAATTAATGCTTCACCTTTCATTCTTGAATATGGCAATAAATTAAAGTAAGGATTTTCAAAACCTGCTACACCATCGCAAAAGAGTATAGTTTTGGGTTTGAAGTTTGGAGTTTGGGGTTGCTCAACTTCAAATTTTGATTCTATTAGTACATTTTCTTTTAATAATTTTTTTCTCCATTCAATTAATAAAGTATTGATGTCTATTAACCAACAAGGATTTGTTTCGCCAATACCAAAAGGGTAATTGAAGTATTGTTGCCATTGTTCTGCTTGTTCAACTTTTTTTAAATAATTTGTTTCTTGTGGCAATCGTTCATCAAATGCCAATTGCATTTGTGTTGTTGGATGAAAGTCTAAAATATTGGCTTGTTGAATTAACGAAATATTCAATTCTTTTTCTAACGTTTGATAGGCATTTACAGTAAACGGCATTACGTCGTCTATCATCCAAGTTTTTACAATTCTTCTTCCTGTAACTGGATTAATTACACCACTTGCAACTTTTGATGCAGTAAATGGTTTTGCTTCATCATAAACAATAAATTTTTTTCCTGCTTTGTGTAAATAATAGGAGAGGAATGTACCAGAGATTCCTTGCCCAACAACAATATATTCTGGTAGTTGATGTTCGTTTTTTAATTCTGAAAGCATTGTACAAATGTACTATGAGTTTATAAACTGTGTATATACTTTAATGAATCGGAGACTCTGAAGAACATAAAAATATCCGAAGTCTGGAGACTTCAAAAAGCATCATCATTTTTGAAATTTCAGAGGATTGTTTTAATGTACAATGAACTTATAAAAGATATACTTATTCAATGAGTCGGAGACTCTGAATCACATAAAAATATCCGAAGTCTGCAGACTTCGCATAGCGGATTTTATTTTACTATAATTTTTATGCCTTCACTATGGCTTGTAAATTCTGGAGCATACATACATTGTATTGTAGCAATGCCAACACTAAATTTTCCTGTATGTGTTACGTACAAAGGGTACTCAAAAACATAAGTTCCCTTTTCAATTTTATCTATAAAAAAGTTGGTGCTTGCATCTTTAGTGGCTTCATAATAACCCAAGCCATCTTGCCATTTGTAACTACTTAAAACATTCACAGGTTCTGTGCCACTGGCTCTCATATCTTTTAAATGCAAGTATTCCATTGTTCTGTCTGTGCTTAGTTCAATTCTAACAATTATTTTATCGCCCACTTTAAGTTCATCATTTTCGTTAATCGGTTCAAGCACTTTTCCATTTATAGAAGTTCTTTCAACAAATAGTTTTTTCTTTAAAGAAAGGGGAGAAGTAGCTGATGTTGTAATTTGATCTAAGTCTTCAAAATATTGCCAATAGACAGCACCATAAGAAGGAGATGATTGTTGAATTGACGAATTGCTAGATTGATTAACTGCAACAGTGATATTGCCCATTTCTGGTCTTATATTATCACCAGGAATTCTTTGTTTAATGTAACCGATACTGGTTTGTTGTTTTTCGTTGTTGGGTATTAATTGATTGCCCAATTTTATTTGTACTTGTTGATTGTTGTCAATCCAATTGCTACCAGAGTTTAACAATGCATAACAAGCATCGGCAGTTGCAATAGTTGTTTGCCAATTGTTGGTTTGCTTGTTTAAGATGAGCCATGTTTTAGCAGCATCAACTTTTTTAGACAAATCGTTGAAGCCTTCTTTCTTTTCAATTTCATCTAAAAATTCAATCATTACACTTTGGTGTTCAATTGGCGATGCATACCAAAAGCAAGTATTTCTATCTTTCCAATAGAGTGTTCCTTTGGTTGTATCTTCTATTGCATTTTCTAGTACAGCAGGCAAAATATTTACATTCACAAATCTTCTTTCATTGTTTCTCGTTAATATTAATCCAATTAAAGCTATATTGTAAGTGTTTTGCTTGTTCCAGTATTGTTTGGCTTGATTGTAATAATAATTGTAGGCGTCTCTGTTTTTTAGTTGATTGTTGTAAAAGCTTCTCATATACAAATATTGAATTTGAGAAGCGTTGATATTGTTTTTATCTAATGCAACTTTATTTGATAATAACCATTTGTAATCTGTGTTAATTTGTTCATCTAAATAGTCTAACGCTTCTTCTGTGATCTTTTCTATTTTTTCTAATTGTTTTTGAGACAAAGCATTTGCTTTTTTCAATTTGCCAATTCCTGTTAAAATATAATTGGTAATGTACCTGCTTTCGTAACCCCCTTTAAACCAAGCAAAACCTCCACTACTTGTTTGTAGTTGTAATAGTTTTTCAATAATTGCATCTGTGCTATTGCTCATTTTAACTATATCGAACAGTAAAGCAATATTCTTTTGTTTTTGTTGCTCAGTTGCTGCATTTAAAACCCAAGGAGTTTCTTGCAACAATACTTGTTTTAATTCTTCATTGACCTCACCCCAACTCCTCTCCAAAGGAGAGGGACTTTTAATCCCTGAGGTTGATGATTGCCGATTATTTACAGTATCATTTTTCCATTTTTCAAATACTGCTTTAATATTTGGATATTTATTTACAATGCTTGACGCAAGTGCATTTGCATACATTCTGTTGAATGTTTGTTCTGCACATTCGTAAGGATATTCCATTAAATAAGGTAGCGACTGAATAACTGTCCATATTGGATTAGCAGTGTATTCTATTGTAACGCCTTCATGCGTTAATGTTTCACTAGCCTCCTCCCTACCTCCTCCAAGGGAGGAGGAGTTCAAAAGTTTTTCAAAAACAAATGACTTTTGTTTTTCACTAGGCTTCATGTATAGAGGCAATGTTTCTGTAACCAATATTCTGTTAGACAAAATTGGTAAAGTGTTTTCTTCTCCATCAGAGACCTCACCCCCCGCCCTCTCCAAAGGAGAGGGAGCCTTAGCATTTACTCTCCAAGTAAGTGGTTTATTGTAGTTGAATGGAATTTGAATAGGGAATTTTACCACTGTACTTTGATTGGCTGCAACAGTAAAATATTGAGTTGGAAAACTGTTTTGAAACCAACCATCTACACTTGTACCTGTAATAGCATCTATTAATTCTAAAGTGCATTGTCCTGTTAATTCTTTATCACTTAGGTTGGCAATTTTTGTAACGAATTCTAAGTTGTCGCCTTCTCTCATAAACCTTGGAGCATTGGGTTGTACCATTAAAGTTTTTTGAGTAGTAATGGTTGCACTTGCTGTGCCAAAAGCCAAATCTTTAGTATGTGCAAAGCTTAGCCATTTCCATTGAGTGAGTGCTTCTGGAATGGTGAAACTGAACGTATAATTGCCTGCTGTATCGGCATAGAGATTTGGAAAGAAGAAAGCAGTTTCATTGAAGTTTTTTCGAGGTTGGATTGCTTGTTCTTGTTCTTTCTTTTTTGCACCTTCTTTAGTGGTGATGATGATTACACCATTGGCTCCTCTTGCACCATAAATTGCAGTTGCAGCAGCGTCTTTTAAAACATCAATAGAAGAAATATCATCTGGATTTATAGTTGCTTTATCTGCGTCTACTATAACTCCATCAACTACATATAAAGCATTGTTTGAAGCAGTGATTGAACCAACACCTCTAAGTTTTATTGAGCTAGCTGAAGCTGTAAGATTTTCCTTCTTTCTTGTTCCATAACCTACAACAACAACTTCTTCCATTTTGGCATTGCCTTCACTAATAACAGTTATACCAGCTGCTTTGCCAGATAACGTAGAACTTGCTCCTGGTGAACCAAAGCCCAATACATTATTACTATTGTTATCGAATTGCATGTAAGCATAATCATTTGAATTTTTCCACCACAATGGTTGAATACGACTTATTTCGGAAATATTTTTTATGAGTTTGTCGTAATAAACTGTAAAGCTGAATTTGTCTAAATCATCAAGGCTATTGCTGTTGGATATTTCTTTTCCAAAATTTTGGTTGTACGAAAAATTGTTATTGTAATAATGCTGTTTCCAAATTGCAGGTTCTTGTAGTTCATGTTTTACAAACTGTTCTAAGCTAGCATCGTACATAATAGTAAGCAATTCTGCTGCTACTTTTTCGCTATTATTTCCTTTAATATTTACTGTATAAGTTTCTTTGCTACCAGGTTCTGTTTTATTTCTAAAACTGGTATAATTTACTTGTAATTGCTTGTTGGTATATGGCACAGAAATGTCGTAATGATTGGTGTATACTC
>JAGOUF010000168.1 GCA_018061385.1 Chitinophagaceae bacterium
TCCTCTTCTTGCACTATAAAATGCAGAGGATAAAGATTTTGCTGGATTAATAATTTGAGTAAAAAACAAAATATAAGTAATAAAACTTTCAGCACCCAAGCCTGAGCTTTTACCTAAAACCAATTGTCCACCAAACCATAAAATACAACAAAGAACAGCAACACCCATTATTTCACTTAATGGCGATGCCATATCTTTTCTAAAGTTCATTTTGTTGCGAATATTATTTAGGCTGCTATTCAACCCAAAGAACTTTGTTGAAAAAATTTTTTCGGCATTAAATGCTTTAATAATCCGAATTCCACCTAAGGTTTCATCTAACAAACTCATCATAGAACCTTGCAATTCTTGTGATTCGGTAGATTGTTTTTTTAAACTTCTACTCACTCTTCCAATAACAAAACCAGTTAATGGTAGCAATACCAAAAGAAATAAAGAAAGCATTGGACTAATTGCAACCAAAGCAATGAGTATTACCAAAATTTGCAATGGTTGATTGATTAGCCCTTCCAATGTACTCAATACACTCCATTCAATTTCATTGGCATCGTTGCTCATTCTACTAATAATATCTCCTTTGCGTTGTTCAGTAAAATAGCCAATGGGTAGTTTTAAAAGTTTGCTATATAAATCGGCTCTAAGTCTTGTCATTACACCATTACGTAAAGGGCTCATTGTTCTTAAAGCCAAATAAGTAAACATATTTTTAAAGAAAATAGCCGTTAAAACCAATATGCAAATAAAGCCCAACGCATAAACTGCACTATGTTCTCTAATTAACGAACTAATTAAAAATTTTAGATTTGCTAAAATAGCAGCAGCACTAAAACCAACAGCTGGCTTTGCTTCTACCAGTTTTTCCATTCCAAATAACAATTGTAAAAATGGAGCCAACATTGCTAAAGAAAACAATGAAAATACGATTGCCAATACATTAAATAAAAAGTACAAAGCAATGTATCCTTTGCTATCTTTTAAGTAAAAAAATATTCGAGAGAAATTTTTCATGAACAATTTTTCCAATGATGAATTGGCAAAGTAACTACATTACCACTATTGTACATCAACTAAATAAACAACTCTCTATGTTGATATTTGAACAATATTTGCAGCCAACTTGTCATTATTTGTACCACAGCATTATTTTTGACTTCTTCATCAACTACAAAATACAGCATGAAAATATTACTCAATTACCTTAAACCACATAAATGGTTGGTGGCATTGGCCTTTTTTTTAGCAATTATCAATCAAGTTTTTTCTTTATTCGACCCCATGTTGGTGGGTAAATTAATCGACTTATTTGCCAATCATCCAAGCCATTTCGATGCCAATAAAACGTTAGCAAGAACGGAGCATGAATTTTTCTTTGGAAACGATTTATACAAAGGTTTAATATACTTTTTATTGCTTTTGGTAGGCACAGCAATGGTTAGCAGAATTGCAAAAGCTTTTCAAGATTATGTAGTGAATGTAATTATTCAAAAATTTGGTGCAAGCATTTTTACTGAAGGTTTAAAACATAGCATGAGTTTGCCATATCAGGAATTTGAAGATCAACGAAGTGGCGAAACTTTATCTATTTTAACCAAAGTTCGTACCGATACAGAAAAATTTATTGGCTATTTCATCAACATATTTTTTGGGATAATTGTAAGCATTGTATTTGTGTCTGTTTATGCTTTTAAACTACATTGGAGCATTATTCCTGTTTATATGGGTGGCAGTATTTTAATTGGATTTATTACTAGTTTACTCAGTAAAAAAATTAAGATCATTCAAAAAACCATTGTAAAAGAAACCACTGTTTTAGCAGGTACTACTACAGAAAGTTTAAGAAATATTGAACTAGTAAAAAGCTTGGGCTTAACCAACGAAGAAGTAAACCGTTTAAACAACAATACCTATAAAATTTTAGGGTTAGAATTGCGTAAAGTAAAAAGCTTAAGAACGTTGAGTTTTATACAAGGCACCATGGTTAACTTTTTAAGACAAGTAATTACTTTTACTTTATTGTGGTTAATTTTTAGAGATGTATTAACTACAGGAGAATTTATTTCGTTGCAGTTTTATAGTTTCTTCATTTTTGGCCCAATGCAGCAAATTGGCGATATTATCTTAAGCTACAGAGAAGCCGAAGCATCGTTAAATAATTTTAGTATTTTAATGAACAAAAAGCCAGAGCCAAAACCCGATAATCCTGCACATATTGGCACTATTGAAAATTTAAGTTTTAACAACATCGAATTCAAACATCAAACTGCACAATTCAAAGCATTAGACAATATTTCTTTTACAGTAAAACAAGGCGAAACCATTGCCTTTGTTGGTCCAAGTGGTAGTGGTAAAAGTACATTGGTTAAATTGTTGGTGGGCTTGTATCGTCCACAAAATGGAAGTATAGAATACAATGGTATTAGTGGAATTGATATTGATTTTGATGAGTTAAGAGGGCAAATTGGATTTGTAACGCAAGACACCAATTTGTTTGCTGGAACCATAAAAGAAAATTTATTGTTCGTAAATCAACAAGCTACAGAAGCAGATATAAAAGAAGCATTAGAAAAAGCAAGTTGCAATAAATTATTAAGCAGATCGGAAAAAGGAATTGAAACTGTAATTGGAGAAGGTGGATTAAAATTAAGTGGTGGAGAAAAGCAACGTATATCTATTGCTAGGGCTTTATTACGCAAACCACATTTACTAATTTTTGATGAAGCTACAAGTGCATTAGATAGTATTACAGAAGAAGAAATTACCAATACCATTAAGCAAATTAGTAACGAACGTAGCCAAATAACTGTAATGATTGCACATAGATTAAGCACCATTATGCATGCCGATAAAATCTTTGTTTTAGAACAAGGTAAATTGGCCGAAACTGGCACTCACACAGAGCTATTGGCTGAAAAAGGTTTATACTATGCTATGTGGAGGCAACAAATTGGTGAAAGAAAAATGATGGCAGCTGCTGTTAATTAAACAATTTTATATGAGTTTGATAGAGATTAGGGTGTTGAATCTCTATCAAACTTTTTCTTTAAAAATTGCATTACTGAAGGGTCTTCCAATCCTTCCATATCACTCAACTCAAGTTCCAAGGCTTTCATACTTAGTTGAATTTCTAACAAAGAAATCATTAAAGAAGTAGCAAACGAAACCAAGCTTGCCGCAAAAAAAGCATGAGCCCAAAATTGCAACTCCAAGTAAATTAAATACATGCTTAAAATACAAAACAAAAAACTTAGCACACCCAAAGCTTGCATGTTTTTAATTAACTTAATACGATACCGTAAGTTTTTTATTTGCCCATGAATAATGTGTTTTTGTTCGTGGTTTTCATATTTGTCGTGTAAGCTTCTAACTCTATTGCTTAAAGCTAAAAACCTGTTGGTATAAGCCAACATAATTAAACTAATTGCAGGAAATAAAACAGCTGGTGTATTAATAGAAATATCCATAAGTAAATAACTAATTTAATATAACAACCACTAAAAAATATTTTGCCTTTTGCCTTTTGCCTTTTGCCTTTTGCCTTTTGCCTTTTGCCTTTCCAAATTCCCTATTCACCACTCACAATTCACCTCTTCCCCTCTCCCTTCTTCAAAGGATAAACACTCAAAGTAGCAGCAATTACAGCATAAGCAGGTGCTAAAATCCAACCTACAATTGGCACAATATGCATTATATAAAAAACCATTCCATTACCAATGGCTAAGCCTTTGTGGTTGCCAACAAAAAAAATGCTTTCTGCTGTGGTTTTTTTATGTCGTTCTAAACTATAATCCAACATCGAAAAACCATAATAATAACACTCAATCAAAATAGCCAATATTGGTGTAAACCAACCCACAACTGGAACAAAGCTGAGTATTAAAATTGCAAATACATACACTGTTTGCCAAAGAGCATTTCTTGCAGCTATTTTTATACCTCGTACAATATCTTTCAATAATTGAGCAAAACTAAAAGGGTAATCTTTCCCTTCCATAATGGCTTCAGTTTTTTCACTTAAATAAGCAAAAACAGGTGAGCCTACAATTAAAAAAAAGTATTTGAATAAGGAGAAATAAAACAACATCATCATTAACCACAATAGCAAACTTCCCATAGTTACAAAAAAGCCCAATAACTCACTATTTATAGAATTCAACGTGCCTTGTAATAAGCCTTTAAGCCAAGCCAAAAAATCGTTGGCAGTTTGTCCAAAAAAATACATTCCTACAAAAAATAAAATGGCATATAAAACTCCTGGAACAATAATCCATTTCCACAATTTATGTTTTTTAATAAATTGATGAGCTTCAAAATAAGCTTGTATTGCAATAATGAGTTCTTTAAGCACTTTGGGGGTATTTTCGTTGCTAATATACGTTGCTAAATGCAAATTTTTTAAGTACAATTGTTTAAGTAATGAATACTGTATGCAGATTGACCAACTAAAAAAACTACCTAATTCCTTCTACACACAAAAAAATGTATGCTCTATCGCTAAGAATTTATTGGGCAAAATATTGGTTACACAATTCAACGAAACAATTACTGCATGTACAATTGTTGAAACAGAAGCGTATAATGGAATTGTAGATAAAGCCTCACACTCCTACAAAAACAGAAGAACCTCAAGAACAGAAATTATGTTTGCCAATGGTGGTTTAACTTACGTGTATTTGTGTTATGGAATACATTATTTATTTAATGTGGTAACCAACACAATTAACCAACCACATGCTGTTCTTATTAGAGCAGGAGAACCAGTTTTTGGTATTGAAACAATGCTACAACGTACAGGAAAAACTAAAGCAGATTATAATCTAACCAAAGGACCTGGTAATTTATGCAAAGCAATGGGCATCAACAATACACACAATGGATTGGATATTTCTGGCAATGAAATATTTATTGCTCAACATTCCAATTCGCCCAAAAAACAAAGTATCCTTACCACAAAACGAATTGGTGTAGATTATGCCCAAGAAGATGCCTTATTACCCTACAGATTTATATTAGCCAATAATTTATATGTTAGTGGAAAGAAAAGCCAAAATATTGCTGTTTAACAATTAGCTTTGAAGCCTTTAAAACAAACTGTTATGGTAGTTAATTTAAGTGAAAAACATAGTTTAGTAAGCAACTGGGTAAGTGAGATTAGAGACGTAACTGTACAAACAGATCGTTTGCGTTTTCGTAGAAATTTAGAACGCATTGGTGAAGCTGCTGCTTATGAAATTAGTAAGGAATTGAGCTGGAAAGAAGTAGAAATTCAAACCCCATTGGGTACACATAACAGTAAAGTTTTGGCTGAACAACCTGTATTGGCTACCATTTTAAGAGCAGGTTTACCATTGCACAATGGCATGTTGAATTATTTAGACAAAGCCGATAATGCGTTTATTTCTGCTTACAGAAAACATCATAGAGATGGAACTTTTGAAATTAGTTTAGAATACATGAGCTGCCCATCTTTAGAAGGAAGAGTGGTAATTATTAGCGATCCTATGCTAGCAACAGGAGCTTCAATTGTAAAAACAATTGCTGTGTTACAAGCAGATTGGAAACCAGCAAAAATTTATGTCGTTTGTGCAATTGCTTCTACAATTGGCATTGATTACATAGAACGTGAATGTGGAAATAACATCAATATTTGGTGTGGCGATATTGATGATGAATTAACAGCCAAAGGGTATATCGTTCCAGGCTTGGGCGATGCAGGAGATTTAGCGTATGGCAGTAAAGCCCAATCGTAAAAAATTACATACTTAGTTTTAAAATAGTTTTTACTCAAATGGATTACAAGTTTACAGAAATTGAAGAAAAATGGCAGAAGCATTGGAAAGATACCAAGGCTTATAAAGTGAGCAATGAAAGTAGCAAGCCTAAGTATTATGTATTGGATATGTT
>JAGOUF010000169.1 GCA_018061385.1 Chitinophagaceae bacterium
ACTTCTCTTAATAAATCAATTGCTTTTTTAGACAGTTTCTTATCTACATCTAACACTACATAACCAATTAAATCGTTGGTTTTTAAGTATTGACCCACAATATTTATTTTATGTTCAGACAAGGTTGTATTTATAGCACTCAACACACCTGGTACATTGTTGTGAATGTGCAAAATTCTATGTGCAGTTTCAATAGGTGGCAAGGCAATTGCTGGTACAGTGTGTGAGCCACTGGTAATACCTCTTTCTAAAAATTGAAACAATTTTGAACTTACATCTTCACCAATATTTTGTTGTGCTTCTTCTGTACTTCCACCAATATGTGGAGTTAGCAATACATTGTTTAACCCTTGTAAAGGTGTTGTAAAACTATCTCCATTTTTTTCAGGTTCCAAAGGATAAACATCTATAGCTGCACCACTAATGTGTTCTTCTTTTAATGCTTTGCTTAAGGCTTCTAAATCTACAACTTCGCCTCTGGCATAATTAATTAAAATGCTTCCTTTTTTAAAGTATTTTAAATTTTGTTTGTTGATTAAGTTTTTGGTTTGCTCAGTTTCTGGAACGTGTAATGAAACTACATCGGCATTGCTTAACAATTCTTTGAGTGTTTTACAAACAACTGCATTGCCCAATGGGAGCTTGGTTACTTCATCATAAAAAATAACTTTCATGCCAAAACTCTCAGCCAAAACACTTACTTGGCTACCAATATTTCCATAACCAATTAAGCCCAATGTTTTTCCACGTAGCTCAAAACTGCCTTTTGCATCTTTCATCCAAATGCCTTTATGTGCAGCATTATTTTTATCTAAAATTTTTCTAATTAAAATAATAGAAGCACCAATTACTAATTCTGCCACACTCCTAGTATTGCTATAAGGTGCATTAAAAACCACCACTCCTTTTTTGGTTGCAGCTTTTAAGTTTACTTGGTTTACACCAATACAAAAACACCCAATGGCTTGTAATTTAGTTGCAGCTGCCAATACTTTTTCGGTGATTTGAGTTTTTGAACGAATACCCAATAAATGAACATCTTTTACCGCATCAATAAGTTCTTGCTCACTTAATGCACCATTTATTTGTTTAACATTGGCATAGCCATGTTGCTTAAAAGCTTGTACTGCTTTATTGCTAATGTTCTCTAAAAAAAGTATGTTTATTTTTTCTTTGGGATAGCTCGTTAATACTGGGTTGCTCATGAAATTAAAATAATTTGAATAAATAATAATGAACTATAAATAGAAATATGGCAGGCAACCGTATTTGCAAATATAGTATTGCTAGTAAAATTAATATTGAAAAAAGATTTCTGTGGCACCATAACCAAAACGTGCATCATATTGATTTACGAAATATTTTACTTCTGTTTTTAGCTTTAAAATATCGTGTATTTCATCTTTTAGTTTTCCTTTACCTACACCATGAATTACAATTAATGAAACTTGTCTATGAGCAACAGATAAATAATACCATTTCTCAAACTCTTTTAACTGAATGCTTAATATTTCTAAATTGCTTAACCCTTGCCAATGGTTGTTTAGTTTTTCAATGTGCAAATCAATTACAGATCTTGCTGGTTCTAAATGTTGCTTTATTTTATTTGCTTCGTACACTTTAAACCCTTTTGCAGCCAAGCTGCTTAATTCAAACTTTTCTTCATACACTTTATTTGGATATTCATCGAAAAGTTGATAAGATAAAGTGGGTTCATTTTTTGCTTTCATTTCTTCAATTCGCTGAAAAACCTGTTTGGGCTTAAGTTTTAACATAGTTTCAAAATGATTGGCCTTATTTTTTTGAGGCAACTGCAAAGTAAAATCAACACAAAAAGTAGGCAAATCGTTCACTGTTGCAAAGTCAATATCGTGTAAATAAAAATCTTGAAAAGCATTGATTTGATTGCTCAACTCAAAATTATCTACACCAGCAAACTTTTGTGTGTAGGTAAAGCCTAGTGCTAAATTGGAGTTGTTAATTAAATGAATTTTTAATAATTCAACTATTTCATCGTTAAAATCGTCTAATGCAAATTTTGGAATGAAAGAAAGCCAAACACCGTTGGCCACTTTTACTTGATTGGGCTTGGGTTTTTCTTTGGGAATATTGTCAACAAATTGCTTGGGTGCTTTTTGAGGTTCTACAATTTTTTTCTTTGTGAATCTATAGAAATAAGGAAAATCAATTTGATCCATGTAGGCAGGAAACTTCACTCCTCTCACTTCTATCATCACCATTTTTTCGTTCATAATATCTACAACTTTACCTTCTTCATTGCTTAGTAACACAATAATCTCATCTCCAATTTGATATTTCATATAGCAAAAATAGATACAGATTTTGTAAAATGATATTTATTACAATAATGCCAAACATTGTGTTGTGGTTTTAAATTCAACTTTCTTAATCACTTTCTCTATTGTTAAGGTTTGTTACAAAACAAAAAACAATTTTAACTTCATTTATACCTTAAAAAAATGCTCACACAGTTTAGCATATTATATTTGCCAACTATACACTGAAATGAAAAAATTAGATTGGTACATATTAAAGAAATTCTTAAGCACCTTCTTCTTTTCTATTTTTTTATTTACCATTATAGCCGTGGTAATTGATATTAGTGAAAAAACAGACGATTTTGTAAAATCAAAACTTGGATTTTTAAGAATTACTACCGATTATTATTTTGGTTTTATTCCACACATTATTGCATTGTTGTTTCCTTTGTTCGTTTTTATTGCGGTTATATTTTTTACCTCTAAAATGGCTGGTCGTAGTGAAATTGTAGCAATATTGGCAAGTGGTACAAAGTACAATCGTTGGTTACGCCCCTATTTTTTTGGTGGATTATTTCTTGCAACTATTTTATGGTTTTCCAATCAATACATTATTCCAAAAGCAAACGTTATTAGAACTGCCTTTGAAGCAAAATATATTGATGCCAACTCGTCTTACGAAGCTTTAGTTGGTGGAAGAAGAGGACGAGATTTGTACTTTAAAATAGATTCTTTTACCTATGCAGGCATTATGGGTTACGATACAGCAACCAAACAAGGTGGCCCATTTTTCATGGATAAAATTAAAGGCAATCAAGTTACAGAAAATATTAGAGCAGAAGGCTTTAGATGGGATACTGCAAAAAAGAAATGGGCATTAGATTATGTAATTAGCCGAAAATTAGATGGTTTAAAAGAAACTCTTTTACAAGAAGATCAAAAATTAATGAACTTTAGTTTTGAACCTTTCGATTTAAAAAGAGACAATTATGCAAAAAGTAAATTAACCACACCAGAGCTTACTCGATTTATTAAATTAGAAGAAATGAGAGGCTCAGAAACCATTAACGATTTAAAAGTTGAACGCTATAAAAGAGATGCTTCTCCAGTTACTGTAATTATGTTAACCATTATTGGTGCTGTAGTTGCAGGAAGAAAAGTAAGAGGTGGTAGTGGTGTACATTTGGCATTGGGTTTTGCAACTGCTGCAATTTTTATTATTACCGACAAATTCTCTACCATATTTTCAACCAAAGGCGATTTACCCCCATTATTGGCAGCTTGGATACCCAATATTGTTTTCTTGTTTGTAGCGTATTATTTATACAAAAAAGCTCCTAAATAGATAATTTTTCTAGTTATTGCCAATTTTAGGGCATAATTATTGATAATTTATTACAACCTTATGGTAAAACTTTTGTTAAACAAGGTAGATGTTTTACCTTTAGCCGCCTTCAAAAAATATTATATACGTAACTGTACATTCTTGAAGGATTATTGCTGAATTTGTTGAAGTATTCTCTGCAAAAACTATATACAGGTAAACAAAAAACGGTTTACAAAATTAAACAAGGCTAATAATTATTTGCTATATAAAAAAAATACAAATGGGCGTTATTAAAGACAAGTTTAAAGAAAAAGCAGAAATTGCCAGTAAAGAAATAAAGACAATTTTGCAAGAACATGGTAATAGAAAAATTGGCGAAGTAACTCTTTCCCAAATTTACCAAGGCATGAGAGGCATAACTGGATTAGTTACAGAAACTAGTTTATTAGATGCACAAGAAGGCATTCGTTTTAGAGGTTATACAATTCCTGAATTACAAGAAAAACTTCCAAAAGCAAAAAATGGACATGAACCTTTACCAGAAGGATTGTTGTACTTAATGCTAATTGGCGAACTGCCAACAGAAGAAGATACAGAAAGAATTACAGGAATTTTGCAAAGAAGAAGCCATGTACCAACCTATGTGTTTTCTGCCATAGATGCTTTGCCGATTACAGCACACCCTATGACCATGTTTGTAGTTGGTGTAATGGCATTACAAACAGAAAGCTATTTTGCAAAAGCATATAGCGAAGGAATTAGTAAAAAAGATTATTGGGAACCAACTTTTGACGATGCAATGATTCTTATTGCACGTTTACCTCGTATTGCAGCATACATTTATCGTAGAAAATATAAAAATAACGAACACATTCAGCCCAATGGTTTGTTAGATTGGTCAGGTAATTTAGCTCACATGATGGGTTATACTGATAATGGATTTAAAGAATTGATGCGTTTATACATGACTATCCATGCTGATCATGAAGGAGGCAATGTATCAGCACATACTACACATTTAGTAGGTAGTGCATTAAGCGATCCTTATTTAAGTTATGCAGCAGGTATGAATGGTTTAGCAGGACCTTTACATGGTTTAGCCAACCAAGAAGTAATTAAGTGGATTTTTGAAATGCAAAAAGAATTGGGTACCGATTTACCTAGTCCTGAGCAAATTGCACAATATGTACAAGACACATTAGCTGCAGGTAAAGTTGTTCCAGGCTACGGTCATGCAGTTTTAAGAAAAACAGATCCAAGATTTACTGCACAAATGGAGTTTGGTAAAAAACACATGCCAGACGATAAATTGTGTCAAACAGTTTGGAATATTTACGAAACTGTTCCACCAATTCTAGAATCATTGGGAAAAATTAAAAATCCTTGGCCAAATGTAGATGCTCACAGTGGTGCATTATTGGTACATTATGGAATGGTTGAATACGAATTTTATACAGTTTTATTTGCAGTAAGCCGTGCATTGGGTGTAATGACAAGTTTATGTTGGGATAGAGCCTTAGGTATGGCATTAGAAAGACCCAAAAGTGTTACAACAGAAAGTGTAAAACGTTGGTTAGATGGTAAAGATGAAATTTGGGATTAATCTCATTATAAATATTGTAAAAAGGTTTCAAGCAATTGAAACCTTTTTTTATGCCAAAAATTTTATTTAGTAACTATGAATAATTTTTCTAGCCCCGATGGCAACGAAAAGCTACAATAGTTTTTAACTATTGTACTTGCAGTGAACAGCGGGACAAATTATGGTTTTGAAAACAAATACATCTGCTACTAGCCAACATATTCAATGCTTTTAAAAAAGCACAGTTGCAAATCCTTATTTTTGCCAACTTAAAATATGTAGTAAAAGATTATGGAGCTTTCTAAAAATTTCGATCATCAAACAGCCGACAATAACTGGTACACCCATTGGTTAAACAAAGGCTATTTTTATAGTACACCCAATGAAAAAGAACCTTATGTAATTGTAATTCCACCACCCAATGTAACTGGGGTTTTACACATGGGTCATTGTTTAAACAATACGATTCAAGATATATTAATTCGCCGTGCAAGAATGCAAGGAAAAAATGCTTGTTGGGTACCAGGAACAGATCATGCAAGTATTGCAACAGAAGCAAAAGTTGTAGCTATGTTACGTGAACGTGGTATTGCAAAATCAGATTTAAGTAGAGAAGAATTTTTAAAATATGCTTGGGAGTGGAAAGAAAAATATGGTGGCATTATTTTACAACAATTAAAAAAATTGGGATGTAGTTTAGATT
>JAGOUF010000170.1 GCA_018061385.1 Chitinophagaceae bacterium
GAGCATGATTTGATTGAAAAAATTGCTAGTAACGAACAAAAACAAGCTGTTGAAGACTATATTACTTATGTAAAAAGTAGAAGCGATAGAGAACGCCAAGCTGAGAAAAATATTAGTGGTGCATTTACAGGTGCTTATGCTATCAATCCTTTCGATGGCAAACAAATTCCTATTTGGATAAGTGAATATGTGTTGGCAGGTTATGGCACAGGAGCTATAATGGCTGTGCCTTGTGGCGATGAACGTGATTTTAAATTTGCACAACATTTTAATATTCCGATTACCAATATTATTGGCTCTCATTTTAATGGCAAAGAAGCCAACCCAACCAAAGAAGCTACATTAGAAAACAGTGGCTTTTTAACTGGATTGTTAATGAAAGATGCCATTGCAATTGCCAACAACAAGATTGAAGAAATGGGCATTGGTAAAAGAAAAGTAAACTTTAAAATGCGTGATGCTGGTTTTAGCAGGCAACGTTATTGGGGCGAACCATTTCCTATTGTTTGGAAAGATGGCGTTGCAACTCCACTTGACGCAAGTGAGTTGCCATTAGAATTACCACATGTAGAAAAGTATGGTCCAGGCCCAGAGGGTGAAGGTCCATTGGCCAATATTACAGATTGGGTAAGTATGCAGACCTCACCCCAACCCCTCTCCAAGGGAGAGGGGCAAGCAACTGCTCCACATTATTATACAACTTCTCCCGAACAATGGAAAATATTATCTGAATTTGCTAAGGAAAACAGAAAAAATGCAACCGAAGCTGAAGATGCTTTATGGCAAGAACTTAGAAATAGAAATATTGATAATTGCAAGTTTAGACGTCAACATCCTATTGCAGGATTTATTCCAGATTTTGTTTGTTTAGAAAAGAAATTAATTATTGAAATTGATGGTGAATATCACAATGAAGAAGGGCAGCAAAAATATGATGAAGCAAGAACTCAATGGTTAATTGAACACCAGTATCAATTGATAAGATTTACAAATGAGGAAGTGTTACATCAACTGCCAACTGTTATACAAAAAATACAAGACAAGCTAAGTACCGAAGCTGCTTCTCCCTCTCCTTTGGAGAGGGGCAGGGGTGAGGTCAGAAGAGAAACCAGCACAATGCCTGGCTATGCAGGTTCTTCTTGGTATTTTTTACGTTATATGGATCCCAACAATAATGAAGCTTTTGTAGATAGAAAAGCCAGCGATTATTGGAATAGTGTTGATTTATATATTGGTGGTACTGAACATGCTGTTGGACATTTATTGTACAGCCGTATGTGGACCAAAGTGTTGTACGACTTGGGTTATATTGGTTTTGAAGAACCATTTAAGAAGTTGTTGAATCAAGGAATGATACAAGGCAGTAGTAGATTTGTATATAGAGTACAATTGTCACTTACTTATGAAAATGGCATTGAAATAGAAAATATTCATCCAATATATGTATCCAAAGCCCTGCATGAAAAGTTAATGTCTGATAGCAAAGAAAGTCATCAAGAAATAGAGATTGAAATTCTTAGAAAAATTAGAAAAAATTTACACAATGAAACGGTCCGATTTACAAGCAAAGCCAAATCTAGTCCTATTTATGTTGATGTAAACATTGTTGATGGATATGAGTTGAATATTGAAGCTTTTAAAAAGTGGCGTAATGGAGAATACGCCAACGCTGAATTTATTTTAGAAGATGGCAAATACATCTGCGGTTCAGAAGTAGAAAAAATGTCTAAATCCAAATACAACACAGTTAATCCCGATGAACTATGTGAACAATATGGTGCAGACACTTTCCGTATGTACGAAATGTTTTTAGGTCCTGTAGAAGCTAGTAAACCTTGGGATACAAAAGGCATTGAAGGTGTACATCGTTTCTTAAAAAAATTATGGCGTTTATTTTATAGCGAATCAAAGCCAATCAATGGGAAAATAGTTGATGGTGTTCCAATTTGGACGACTACAACTCCCTCTCCTTTGGAGAGGGCTGGGGGTGAGGCTACTGCAGAAGAATTAAAAGTGTTACATAAAACCATCAAAAAAATTGATGAAGACACAGAACGTTTTTCTTACAACACAGCAGTTTCTGCATTCATGGTTTGTGTAAACGAATTGGCAGATTTAAAATGTACTAAAAAAGAAATTTTAGAGCAAGTACTTATTTTATTAACGCCTTATGCTCCTCATATTGCAGAAGAATTGTGGAATGCATTGGGCAATGAAGGAAGTATTTTAGATGCTACTTATCCAATTTTCAATGCTCAATTTTTAATTGAAAATTCTAAAGAATATCCTGTAAGTATCAATGGTAAAATGCGTACTACACTTACGTTTCCAATAGATGCCACTCAGGCAGATGTTGAACCTATTGTATTACAAAATGAAATTGTTCAAAAATGGTTAGAAGGCAAACCACCTAAAAAAATCATCTTTGTAAAAAACAAAATGATTAATGTAGTAATCTAAATATGGCTGTAATGTTGAGCATGAAGAAATCAATTGATACAATGATTACCTAACTAAAAAAGATGTATAAAACTAAAAAAGCCGATGAAAATTTCATCGGCTTTTTTGTGGTTATTTTTTAGCGAATTGTTTTCAGCATTTCTTTTACTGCAGCTTCCAATTGTGCATCTTTTCCTCTTAAAAATTCTTCATAAGGCAATGCTACTTTAATGTCTGGTTCAAGTTGCAAATTTTCTGTTGGTCTATTTTCTTTACCAATCGTTGCAATCATAGGTATACCAAAATAAATAGTTGGATCTATTTGAAATTCCCACCAAACTGCAGTTCCTGTTCCTGGAACTGGCATACCAATTAATTTGCCAATCCCATTTTGTTTATATGCATACGGAAAAAGAAAAGCATCGCTATAATTGCTTTCACTCATTAATACACAGCTTGGCTTTTGCCATTTGCCTGCAGGTTCTGCACCTTTTACACGATTGCCTTGTGGGGCAAAATCTAAATAACGTTTGCCACTTAAAAAAGTACACAAATCATCGTGTAACCAACCACCACCATTAAAACGAGTGTCTACAATCAATGCTTCTTTTTCTATATTTTTTCCCAACACTTCATCATACACTTCTCTAAAACTATCATCATCCATTCCTTCAACGTGTACATAGCCTACTTTGCCTCCACTTAATTTTGCTACCATTTCATTCATGCGTTTCATCCAACGTTTATACAATAGCTTCCCTTCAACTCCAGGATTGATTGGTTTAATAACCATTTCAAATCTTGAATTGCTATCGGGATTGTAAAAATTCAACAATACATTTTTTCCTGCTTTTCTGTTTAACAATTGATTCCAATCTAATAAATCTGTTATTTCAACACCATCAATTTTTTCGATAATGCTACCAGCTTTTACTTTGCTTTCAGCTTTGTCTATTGGTCCACCAGCAATTACTTCATCTACTTTTAATCCCTTGCCAGTAAAGGTTTCATCATACAACAAACCCAATGCAGCAGTAGCATCAGAACCTGGACTCATATATCTATAACCACTACCAGTATGTGATGCATTCAGTTCTCCCAACATTTCACTCATCAACTCCTGAAAATCGTAGTTATTGGTAATATGTGGTAAAAATTTAGCGTATGCTTTCTTATACATTTCCCAGTTTACACCATGAAGTTTGGGGTCGTAAAATTTCTTTTTTACTTGCCTCCAAGCATGATTAAAAATATAATCTCTTTCGCCAGCAGCATTTAGTACCATTTCTCCACTAACACCAATTGGTGATACTTGACCACTTTGAGTTTCTACTTTTACCAACCCTCCATTGTTGGTAAGAATAATATTTTTACCATCATTGCTCAATATTAAACCACTTGGGCTGCCCATTAATTTTGCTAGTATTTTAGTTTCGTGGGTACGAGGTTCAGTAACCCATAAATCGTATCCTTTTTCAAATGAAGCAAGATAGTAGAGTTTGCTTCCATCATTGTTTAATACATAATCGCTAATTGTAGAACTGTTGATGGTTAATCTAACTTTTCTGTTTTCAATATCTACTAAATCCAATTGTAGAGCACTGTCTTTTACTGCAACTGTATCTTTAGTTGACTTACTTTTTTTGTCTTTTGTTTTGGCAATTGGTTCTTCTTTTTTTGCAGTGTCTTTTTTCTCCTTCTCTTCTTTTTCTTTTAGCAGATCAAAATCTTCTTTGCTCAGCAAAAATTTATCGTATGCCGTTTTATCAAAAAATGCAGCATATACATCTACTTCTCTACTACCACTTAAAGCCAATGAACGTCTTCCTTGTTTATCGCTTACCCATGTAAATAATTTACCACCCATACCCCATTTACTTCTACCTTCTCCATAACCACCATTGATAGGATATAAAATTTCTTTACTTCCATCAGCTTTAATTAATGCTGCATTGGTAGCCAACCAAAATCCTTTTTGATCATCTACCATCAACCATTTACTATCAGGACTCCATTGAAAATCCCAGTCTCCATCGCTATAAGAATAGTTGTGGCCAAAAGGAAAAACAACTCTACTTTTTTTCGTGGCAATATTGAAAATTTTTACACTGTTTCGTTCTTCTACATAAGCAATCTCTTTTCCATCTGGAGAATATTTTGCTTGATATTCTTCTTTATCTGTAGCAATTACAGGCTCTTCCTTTAAAATTGTAGATGTGTAAAAATAAGGTTCATCGGCACGTACAATACTTACTTTATAAATATCCCAATTGTCATTTCTTTCGGCTGAATAAATAATATTTTTACTATCAGGACTCCAAGAAACCATACGCTCTTGTTGTGGTGTATTGGTAATGCGTTTTGTTTGTCCACCATCTACACTACTTACAAAAATTTCGCCTCTTGTTACAAAAGCAACTTCTTTACCATTGGGACTAAGTTCAAATTCTGAAACATTGCCATTAATGGGAATATTTTTTTCTACACCTGCACGTCCATCATTATAAATTTGAACTTCCACTTTTTTTGGAATACTGCCTTCCGTCATGGAATAAATTTCTCCATCATAACTAAAACAAAGTGTATTGCTATTGCTAACACTTAAATGGCGTATGGGATGATTTTCAAAAGATGTTAATTGTTGTTCTGCAATGCGTAATACAACTGGTGTTTTAAAAATGTTTTGAGCACCTTTTTTTTCACTTAAATAATATACGTACTGCCCATCTTTACTAAAAACAGGTTCTCTATCTTCTCCTTCAAAACTGCTGAGTTTGCGATAGGTATTGGCTTTTACATCCATTAACCAAATATCTTTTGTAACAGAAGATGTATGGTGTTTACGCCACTCATCTTCATACCCTTTTGTATCTTGAAAAACAATTTGTGAGCCATCGTTGTTGTAATGAGCATTCTCCATACCTGCAGCACTGATTAAAACAGAACGACCACCTGTAACTGGTACACTGTATAAATTTTTAAACATGCGTATACTAAAACGAATACTTTGAGCAGTGGAGTTCCGTCCACTACCAAAAATTACCTGTTTGTCATCTACTGAAAAATCTGAAGGATAATCTGCTGCACTATTATACGTTAAACGGGTTGGTGCACCACCTGTTGCAGGCATGGTAAAAACATCAAAATTTCCATAACGATCGCTAGCAAATGCTATGGTTTTTCCATCATGACTCCAAACAGGCATCATATCTTGTGCTTCATGAATTGTTAATGGTACTGCAACACCACCACTTGCGTCAACTCTATAAATATCTCCTTTATACCCAAAGGCAATGGTTTTTCCATCTGGTGAAATTGAAGGATAACGCAACCACAATGCATTGCTTTGTGTAAAACCAAGAGCTGTAGTTAAACAAAAGGCTATTGTAAGAAATCTTGTTTTCATAAACAGTTTTTATTAGGGTGAACTTTAAAAGTAGTTATCATAAAC
>JAGOUF010000171.1 GCA_018061385.1 Chitinophagaceae bacterium
AGCAATTGCCCCACCATTTACATTCACTTTGGTCATGTCTAATTCTAAATCTCTTGCACAAGCAATAGACTGAGAAGCAAAGGCTTCGTTCAATTCTATTAAGTCTAAATTATTTACACCAATCCCTGCACGTTGCATAGCTTTTTTACTTGCAGGTACTGGACCAATACCCATAATACTTGGATCTACACCTGCAACACCCATGCTTACAACTCTTGCCAAAGGCATTAAATTAAACAACTTCACAGCTTCTTCACTTGCCAATAAAACAGCAGCTGCTCCATCGTTAATACCAGATGAATTTCCAGCAGTTACAGTTCCTTCTTTTGCAAAAGCAGGTTTTAAACCAGCTAACTTTTCTATTGAAGTTAGTCTTGGATGTTCATCTTGTTTAAAAATAACAGCTTCTTTATTTTCTGTAATTTCTACACCCACAATTTCATTGCTCCACTTACCCGACGCAAGTGCTTGTGCATATTTTTGTTGAGAATGATAAGCAAATTCATCTTGTTCTATTCTACCAATATTCCATTGCTTGGCTACATTTTCAGCAGTTTCGCCCATCGCAAAAGGGTGATACATTTCAGCCAATTTTTTATTGGTAAAACGCCAACCAATTGTGGTGTCGTAAGTTTCTGCTTTTCTGCTCCAAGCCCCATCGCTTTTGGCAGTAACAAACGGTGCTCTTGTCATACTTTCTACTCCACCAGCAATATACAACATGCCTTCACCACACATAATAGCACGACTTGCATCCATAATACTTTGCAAGCCACTTGCACACAATCTGTTTACAGTATTTCCCCCAACAGTAATGGGCAAACCTGCCAACAATGCTGCCATTCTTGCAACATCTCTATTGTCTTCTCCTGCTTGATTGGCTGCTCCTGCAATTACATCTTCAATCATATTTACATCAATCGAAGCATTGCGTTGCACTAAAGCTTTAATAACAAGTGTCAACAAATCATCTGGGCGAATTGTACTTAATTTTCCACCATATCTTCCTATGGGCGTTCTTACTGCATCTATTATATAACAGGGTTTCATAAAAGTAAATTTTTGTAGTCTAAGCTGCAAAGGAAAAGGATTTATATTATATATTCACAAGTGTACTATTGCAAGAATACCAAGTAATGGGTATTTTATTTACAAAATAAAACAGCTAATTATGTGCTAATATTTAACCCTTTATTAATTCACTAATATGAAAAAGAACTTCATAATCATTTCTGCAGTTTTTATTGTAGCAACTGCATTTACATTAGCAAAACCATTAAACAACTTACCTCAAACAAGGAATAAGATTGTTGAAAATTATTTATTAAACCAATTAAATCCTGAATATTATTCTCCTGAAACATATCCAGATACTACCTTAAAATTTAAAACGCTAGATTTTGATAAAGAGTACCCAACCTATAATGTTGTAAAATCTTTTAAATACAATGGTTTTCCATCGATATATGGAATTGCTGATGCCATTACTCCAGAATATTATTACCATAACGATGAATTTAATAAAGTATTCATTCAACAATTTAAAAAATCGCTTTTTGGAAAACATGTTAAAATGGTAAAGGATGAAAATGGATATGTTCCTGAGTTTTTCTTTTACTCTGCCGAAGGTATTCAAGCAGCATTTAACCAATTGTATGTTAAACCAAACAATAAGTTTGAACAAGCAACATATCAAACCATATATAATTTGTCGCTTAAAGAATATATGAGAGACTTTACTAAATACTTAGCATATATAATGGGCAAAAAACAAACTTGGGTAGCAGTGGGCAATCACTATTTAGCCAATGCCAAAACAGTTAAGGACTTTAATGTTTGGACTGAATTGGAGTATGCTCATAAAAAGCTTTTCCCAACGGAAACAAGTATTAAAATGTTTCCTAATTTTTCAACTGAAATTAGCTATTACGATTTAGGCACATTGCTTCGTCGCCAATGCGATGGTACTTTACCCACTTTACTCAATTGTTTAAAAATTGTTTTAAAAGATTATGATCCTGAAGCTTTAAAGCTTATTAAAGGTACTTTTTAATACATTTTAACCATACCTAAGTATAACAACTACTTTATCCAAGTGGCTGTTATCTTTGCAACATGGAAAATATTAGGAACTTCTCTTATGACGAAATTGAAACTCATTTTTTAAAAATTGGTGAAAAAAAATTTCGTGCAAAACAAGTTTGGGAATGGCTATGGCAAAAACATGCCACCAGCTTTGAGGATATGACGAACTTAAGTAAAGACTTAAGACAAAAATTAGAATCAGAATTTACCCTACCTGCTCTTAGAGTTGACGCTATACAACACAGTGATGATGGAACTATAAAAAGTAGATTTAAAACTTTTGACGACCATTTAGTAGAAGGTGTGTTGATTCCTACAGAAAAGAGAAAAACAGCTTGTGTTTCTTCTCAAATTGGTTGTAGCCTAAGTTGTAAGTTTTGTGCTACAGGTTATATGGATAGAAAGCGTAACCTTAGTTACGATGAAATTTATGACCAAGTTGTTTTGTTAAACAAACAAAGTGAAGCAACCTATAACCAAAAGCTAAGCAATATTGTTTTTATGGGTATGGGCGAACCTTTATTGAACTATAAAAATGTATTAAAAGCCATTGAAAGAATTAGTGCAGAAGATGGTTTATTTATGAGCCAAACTCGTATTACAGTTTCTACTGCAGGCGTTGCTAAACAAATTAAACAACTGGGCGATGATAAAGTACGTTTTAAGTTAGCCTTAAGTTTACATGCACCAACCGATGCAAAACGAAATCAAATTATGCCAATCAATGAAACCAATAACATTAAGGTGTTAATTGAAGCACTAAATTATTTTTATAAGCAAACTGGCAACGAAATTACACTTGAATATATTTTATTTAAAAACTTGAACGATAGTGAACAAGATGCCAACGATTTAATTAAAATTTACCGACAAATACCTGCCGATTTAATTAATATTATTGAGTACAATCCAATTTCAGAATTTCGTTTTACCAAACCCGATGAAGAAGTTACAGATGCTTTTATGAGGCACTTAGAAAGTAATAAAGTAAATGCAAGGCTTAGAAGAAGTAGAGGTAAAGATATTGATGCAGCTTGTGGGCAATTGGCCAATAAAGGGTAAATTTAAAAAAATTAAGTTTGTACAAATACACTTTTTTATGACAACAACTAGCATAAAACAAAAATTACACAATTATCTTGAAGTTGCTGATAGTAAAAAGCTAAAAGCTTTATACACAATTATTGAAGCTGATATTGAAGATATTTCATCAAATTATACCAAAGAATTTAAGGTGAAATTAGACGAAAGAAATAGCCGTTTTAAAACTGGAAAAGCTGTAGTAGTTTCGGCAAAGGATAGTCAGAAAAGAATTCAGAAAATAATAAAGTCTTCAAAACCATAATGGCATATTTATACCAATTACTTGAAGCTGCACAAAAAGAATATGAAGATTCTGTTTTTTGGTATATAGAAAGAAGTTCAACTGCTGCCGAAAATTTTATAATAGCAATTAATCATACACTTCAACTTATTTGTACAAATCCTAAAAGATGGCAGAATAAGTATAAAAACTTTTATGAACTTGGTGTAGAAAAATATCCATTCAACGTAATTTATACAATCGATGATTTAAACCAAATCGTTACTGTAATTGCAATCTACCATCATAAAAGAAATCCTAGAAAAAAGTATAAACGAAAAAAATAACTTGTTGTAGCACCTACAAAAAAAACATCAACAAAAGCTTATCTTCACCCACATAATTTTTTTTTATGAACATTGAATTGCAAAAGCCAACTGTAGGATTTACATCTGGCGATATTAATGGCATTGGTTTAGAGTTAATCATTAAATCATTACACGACAGTCGCATTCTTGAAATTTGTACACCAGTAATTTTTGCAAGCAATAAGAGTATTAACTTTTACAGAAAAACTTTACCCGATATTAATTTTGTTTATACAAGTTGTAAAGATTTAACTCGTTTAAATGCCAAACAAGTAAATGTATTTAATTGTTGGGAAGAAGAAGTAGCCATTACACCTGGGCAATTAAATGAACTTGGTGGAAAATATGCTTTACTATCGCTACAACAAGCAACTGCTGCTTTAAAAGATGGGCATATAGATGCTTTAGTTACTGCCCCAATTCACAAAAAAAATATTTATAGCGACGACTTTAAATACAGTGGTCACACCCCTTATTTTAAAGATGTTTTTGAAGCCAACGATGTTTTAATGTTTATGGTTGCCGAAAATATAAAAGTTGGATTGGTTACAGAACATGTAACTATTGCAGAAGTTGCTAACCACATTACCAAAGAAAATATTGTTAGAAAACTACGTATCATGAACGGTACATTAAAAGAAGATTTTGGTATAGAAAAACCACGTTTAGCAGTATTGGGATTAAACCCACATGCAGGCGATGAAGGTTTAATTGGTAACGAAGAAGAAACAATTATTAAGCCTGCAATTAAAGAGGCCAAAGAAATGATGATGGTTTTTGGACCATACAGTGCCGATGCCTTTTTTGCAAGAGCACAACACGAAAAATTTGATGGCGTTTTAGCCATGTACCACGATCAAGGATTGATTCCTTTTAAATCTTTAGCCATTGGCGAAGGCGTAAATTATACAGCAGGTTTACCAGTTATTAGAACAAGTCCAGATCATGGAACTGCTTTTGATATTGCAGGAAAAAGCAAGGCTGATGAAGCCTCTTTCTTAGCTGCTACTTACGAAGCCATAGATATTGTAAGAAGAAGAAATGGCTTTGCTGATGCACGTCAAAATCCATTGAAAAAAATGAGTGCCAGAATGTTTGCCAATGCTGTAGACGAAAGATTGGAAGAGTAATTTTTTTATAACCCTCTCCAAATTAAATATTCTTAGCTTAGTTTATTTTCACTGTTTGGAACAGGTTAATTGTATTGTCTACTGAACAGTTTATTTACTTTTCAAGTTGCTTACTTTAATATTTTTACAGTGCATAAACTATTTTTTCTTCTTGTACTTTTTACAATTTCATGTACCGCCTTTTGTCAAAGCAAAATTGATTATGGCAATAATAAAGTTGCCGGTAAATACTATAACATTCGTGGAATTAATTTATACACTGAACAATATGGAAATGGCCAACCTGTATTACTGATACATGGCAATGGTGGAAGTATAAAATCTATGGCAAGTGCTATCCCCTATTTTTCAAATAACTATAAAGTAATTGCTATAGATAGTAGATCTCATGGAAAATCTACAGACAATGCCGACTCTTTAAGCTTTGAAATGATGGCAGATGATTGTGCAGAATTGTTGAACCAAATGCATATAGACTCTGCTTATGTAATTGGATGGAGCGATGGAGGAATTGTTGCATTGATACTTGCAATGCGACATCCAAATAAAGTAATCAAACTTGCGTCTACTGGTGCAAATCTTTGGCCAGACTCAACAGCATTAATTCCTTCTCTTTGGAAAAATGAAAAAACAACTTACGATTCTCTGAAATTTAAAAAAAAGGTTTCTTCTAAAGAAAAAAATGATTGGAAAGTATTTATGTTGGATTGGGAACAACCAAATATTTCTCTAACAACTTTACAAAATATTCTTTGTCCATCTTTAATTATTTGTGCCGATCGTGATGTTATAAATCTTGAACATACAGTTAAAATATATCAAAATATTCGCAATGCCAATTTATGGATACTGCCCAATTCTGGGCATGCTACTCTAATAGAACATGCTGATGAATTTAATAAAAAAGTAGATTCATTTTTTAAAAACTCTTTTAAGAAAAGATGACGTAAATGCTCTATCACTTCTTCTTTATGTT
>JAGOUF010000172.1 GCA_018061385.1 Chitinophagaceae bacterium
GTAATTCTTTCAGCTTTTCCTCTGCCCATTTGTGCATACACAACATTATAATTCAAATTTTCAAAACCCAATAATTGTGTTGTTAATGTTCTGTTTATTGGAAACGAAGAACCATAACCAGCAGCACTACCCAATGGATTTTTATTGACCACTTTATATGCTGCATTCAAAGTAGTAACATCATCTACCAAACTTTCGGCATAAGCACCAAACCATAAACCAAAACTACTTGGCATAGCTATTTGTAAATGCGTATAGCCGGGAAATAAATGATTTTTAAACGCCTCACTTTGTTGTTGTAGTAATTGAAAAAATGGTTGAATGGCATTTACGATTTCTTCTATTTCGTTGCGTAAAAAAAGTTTTACATCTACCAAAACCTGATCATTTCTACTTCTTGCACTATGAATTTTTTTGCCAATATCTCCCAATCTTTCAGTCAATAATAATTCTACTTGTGAGTGAATATCTTCAACATTATCCTGCAAAGAGAAATTGCCTTCTTGTATATTTTGATAAATTTTCTTCAGCTCAATTTTAAGAACTTCTAAATCTTCTTTGGTTAACAAGCCAACACTTTCTAACATGGTTATATGAGCTAGTGAACCAAGCACATCGAATGCAGCTAAGTACATATCCATTTCACGGTCTTTGCCAACAGTAAATGTTTCAACTTCTTTAAGTGATGCTTTATCTTTTTGCCAGAGTTTCATGAGAAGAAATTTTATTTTTTACCGCTGAGAACGAGAGAAGCAAAGGTTTCGCTGAGTTATCTCTGCGATTGCTCTTTAACTCATGTTCTCTGCGGTGATACAAGTTGAATAAAGTTATATAGAACAAGTGTGCCCTACTGTAGCAGGATTTTCAACGACGCAACTTTAGCATAATTAATATTCTACAGTTTGTTACAAAACTCACAGCAACTGGTTTAATAATTTAATATATGTTTCAATGCCATCTTTTATTTCATCTAAATAAATGTATTCGTCTGCTGTATGGCTTCTTGCACTATCGCCAGGACCCATTTTTAAAGTAGAAAAAGGCATCAATGCTTTATCGCTTGTTGTGGGGCTGCCATAATAACTTTTGCCCAATGCAATGCCTGCTTTTACCAAAGGATGATCTAACGCAATTGACGTTGATTTCATACGAGTTGTTCGTGGCTTAAACTTACTTTTCAAGTTGCTTTTAAGTTCGTTTAAAATTTCGTCGAAACTGTACAATTCATTTACTCGAACATCAATTACAAATTTGCATTGTGCAGGCACAACATTGTGTTGCTTATTGTCTGTTTCAATAACAGTAACTGTTAACATGCTTTCGCCTAACAGGCTACTTACTTTTTCAAATTTAAAATTTCTAATCCAGTTAATATCATCAACTGCTTTGTACAATGCACTTTCACCTTCTTTACGTGCAGCATGTCCAGCACGACCTTCAGCTACACAATCAATAACCATTAAGCCACGTTCGGCAACGGCCATTTCTAATTTTGTTGGTTCGCCAACAATGCCACAATCAATTTCTCCTAAGTAAGGCAACACCAATTCTATTCCATTTACTCCACTAATTTCTTCTTCGGCACTTGCTGCAAAAACAACATTGTAGGCAGTATCAGTTCTGCCATAATAATACAAGAAAGTGGCAATCAAAGAAACCAAACATCCACCTGCGTCATTACTACCCAATCCAAATAATTTACCATCTTTTATTAAAGGCGTAAAAGGGTCAACAGTGTAGCCTTTATTGGGTTTAACTGTATCGTGATGAGAATTTAATAAAATACTTTTTTTATTTGCGTCGTAATATTTATTCTTAGCATAAATATTGTTGCCCACTCTTGCAAATGGAATTGAGTGACCTTCAAAAAATGAACAAATAATTTCTGCAGTGTCATTTTCTTCTTTGGAGAATGAAGGCGTTGCAATTAATTGTTTTAATAGTTCAATTGCTTCGCCTTGTAATATTTCTATTAATTGATTGCTCATAATGTTTTGTTTTTACTTTGCGAAGTCTCTGACTTCGCAAACTTATGCTCTTAATAGTCTGAGACTAAAGAGAACATAGTGTATACGAAGTCGGAGACTTCGTATAGCTTAATTCTTTTTTATTGTTGTTCCTGCTTCGCCTGCAATTAGTTGTTTCAACTGTTCTGCTTTGCCAATAATTACTTTGCCAACACCGTTTTCTATAGCAGCAAAGGCATTGTCCAGTTTTGGAATCATACCTGCAAATATTAGTGCCTTGCCTCCTGAAAGAGGATTTTTAAGTTCTTCGTAATAAGCTTTAGTTATTACCGGAATTACACTTGCGTCATCATACACATCTAATAAAACACCTGCTTTTTCAAATGAATAAATTAATGTAGTATCATATAAAGCACTCATTGCTTTTGCTATTTCTTGAGCAATGGTATCGGCATTGGTATTTAATAATTGCCTTTCTTTATTGTGAGTAATTGGAGCAAGAACAACAGTCATATTTTGTTGTACTAAACTGTTTATAAAAGTGGAGTTTACAGTATCTACATCTCCAACAAAGCCATAGTCCACCTCGCCCCCAACCCCCTCTTCTAAAGGAGATGGGGCTTTAGAGCCACGTTTGTGAGCTTGAATTACATTGCCATCGGCACCAGTTAAGCCAATTGCATTACAGTTGTTTGCTTGCAATTGAGCTACAATATTCTTATTGATGAAACCTGCATAAACCATGGTAACTACTTTCAAAGTTTCGGCATCAGTAATTCTTCTACCATCCAACATTTGTTGTTTTATACCCATTGCTTCGGCAACTTTTGTTGCTAATTTTCCACCACCATGCACCAAAATGCCCCTACCCTTAAAGGGGGAAGAAGAAACACCAAAAACTCGAGCAAACTCTTTTAGAAAAGCAGTAAGTTTTGCTTCATCATCAATAATATTTCCTCCAATTTTTATTACAAAAAGTTGCTCCATACCCCTATTTATTCTTTAAGATTTCTGATAGTACAGCTTGTGCAGCCCACACTCTATTACATGCTTGTTGCGTTACTAAACTGTTAGTACTATCTAAAATTTCATCGCTCAATTCTACGTTTCTTCTTACAGGTAAACAATGCATTACTTTGGCATTGTTGGTTAACGCCATCTTCTCACTAGTTAACATCCAACGTGGGTCATTGTCATAAATTTTACCATAGTCCGTATAGGTACTCCAGTTTTTTACATAAATAAAATCAGCATTTTTTAGTGCTTCATCTTGGTTATGTGTAATGATTGCACCTTTAGTAAATTCTTCACTCAATTCATAATCTTGTGGATGTGTAATTACAAAATCAGCTTCGCCCCAAGCATTTACCCATTGAGCAAAACTGTTTGCTACACATTGTGGCAATGGTTTTATATGTGGTGCCCAAGTAAGAACAATTTTGCCCCTAGCCCCCAAAGGGGGACGAAGAAGCATGTCTTCTTTAATCGTGATAATATCTGTAAGGGATTGTAAGGGATGCAGGGTTGCACTTTCTAAACTTACAACAGGTACACCAGCATATTTAATAAACTGGTTAATGTACATTTCACTATAATCTTCTTCTTTATTTTTTAAAGATGGAAATGTTCTAATAGCCAACACATCAAAGTAGCTTCCTAAAATGGGAGCAGCATCTTTTATATGCTCTACTGTTGTACCACTCATGATGGCCCCTTCTTCAAATTCTAATGCCCAACCTTCTTTATCTACATTAAATACAATGGCTTCCATCCCCAAATTGGTAGCAGCTACTTGTGTACTTAAACGTGTACGTAAACTTGGATTTAGAAACAATAAACCAATGCGTTTATTAGTACCTAAATGTTTGTCTACAAAAGGGTTTGCTTTGTAGGCCAAAGCTTTTTCTACCAATTCGTTGATGTTACTTACATCGTTTACAGAAATAAATTGTTTCATACCCCTATCCCCTAAAGGGGGACTATTGTGTTTTGTTATAAAATTTATGTACTTAGCTTTTGAATTACTATTTGGCTCCTGTTGCGTCGCACTCTTCAACTTTTTGTTCTTTACTGAACTTTTAACCACCCCTAGCCCCTCCAAAAGAGGGGAAAATCACTGCGACTTTTTGACTGAACGATTCACAATGTAGTGCTTCTTTCAGTCGAAATATCTTTATTAGCCTAAAGTATATTCTTTAGTACAAGTGTGCGACGCAACAGCAGCTAAATCTTATTCTATAGCTGGTTACACAATTGAAATATTTATTAATAAAAAACCCAAATGTCAACTATTGGCACTTGGGTTTTTGTTATTCTTTAATCATTTATTTGCAACAAATTACCTAGCCAAGTTTACAGCACGTTTTTCACGAATTACTGTTACTTTAATTTGACCAGGATATGTCATTTCAGTTTGAATTTTTTGTGCAATTTCAAAACTTAATTTATCGCTATCACCATCAGTTACTTTATCTGCTTCTACAATTACACGAAGTTCACGTCCAGCTTGTATGGCATACGCTTTTTCAACACCATTATAAGCTTGAGCTAAGGTTTCTAAATCTTTAATACGTTGAATATACTGTTGCATAATTTCTCTTCTTGCACCTGGCCTTGCACCACTTATGGCATCACAAGCTTGTATAATTGGAGAAATTACATATTGCATTTCCATTTCATCGTGGTGAGCACCAATTGCATTTACAACAGCTGGATTCTCACCATATTTTTCAGCCAATTTAGCACCCAATAATGCATGGCTTAATTCAGTTTCTTCATCTGGTACTTTACCAATATCATGCAATAAACCAGCACGTTTTGCTAACTTAGGATTCATACCTAACTCGGCTGCCATTACTCCACAAATATTGGCAGTTTCACGGCTGTGCATTAATAAATTTTGACCATAAGAACTACGAAAACGCATTTTACCAACAATACGTACCAACTCTTTATGCAAACCATGTACACCTAGTTCAATAACAGTTCGTTCACCAATTTCTATAATTTGCTCTTCTAATTGACGACGAGTTTTTTCAACAACTTCTTCAATACGTGCAGGGTGAATTCGACCATCGGCAACCAAGCGTTGTAAACTTAAACGTGCAATTTCTCTACGCAATGGATCAAAAGAAGAAAGTACAACAGCTTCTGGGGTATCATCAACAATTAAATCTACGCCTGTAGCTGCTTCAATGGCTCTAATATTTCTACCTTCTCTGCCAATAATTTGTCCTTTAATTTCATCGCTTTCTAACTGAAATACAGTTACTGTGTTTTCAATGGTTTGCTCTGCAGCTGTACGTTGTATGCTTTGAATAACAATTTTACGAGCTTCTTTATTGGCTTTTTGTTTAGCATCTTCAATAATTTCTTGTTGTAAAGCCAATGCTTGTGTATGAGCTTCGTTCTTTAAACTTTCAATTAATTGATTTTTTGCTTCGTCGGCACTTAAGCCTGCAATTTTTTCTAACCTGCGAATGTGTTCTTCTTGGTGTTTTTCTAACTCGGTACGTTTTTGATTCACCACTTCAATTTGGCGATTCAAGTTTTCTTTAATGGCCTCGTTTTCTTTAACCTGTTTTTCTAAGGCAGTATCTTTTTGGTTAATAGATACTTCTTTTTGCTTAATTCGGTTCTCGGCCTCATTAATTTTTTTGTTCTTTTCTAAAAGCTCTTTGTCATTTTCGGCTTTAAGTTGAACAAATTTTTCTTTTGCTTCAAGCTGTTTTTCTTTTTTAATTGTTTCTGCTCTTAGTTCGGCTTCTCTAACAATGCTTTGTGCCTGAGATTCGGCATCTTGAAGTTGCTTTTGGGTATTTTTTGCAAATACAATTTTACCCAGCAATATGCCAGCAACTAAACAAACAAGTGCAACAATTATAGTAATAA
>JAGOUF010000173.1 GCA_018061385.1 Chitinophagaceae bacterium
AGAACGTTGGAATCATAATTTAATTTCTGCTTTTCAATAACGAAAATCAGATTAACACAATAAAATAGGTTTATCAACATGGCCATTTTAAATTTCCAAAAGCCGGACAAGATTGTTTTACAAAAAGCAACTGATTTTGAAGGACATTTCGAGTTTCGCCCATTAGAGCCAGGTTATGGTTTAACCATTGGCAACGCTTTGCGTCGTGTGTTATTGAACAGCCTTGAAGGTTATGCAATAACTGGAATTAAAATTGAAGGTGTAGATCACGAGTTTGCAACCATCAAAGGAATTTCTGAAGACGTCACTGAAATTATTTTGAATCTTAAACAAGTAAGATTTAAAAATAATTTAGATCATGATGTGAACAACGAAAAAATCAATTTATCAATAAAAGGTACAAACGAATTTACTGCAGGTAACATTGGCGAAGCTGCTCAAGGCTTTGAAGTAATGAACCCAGAATTGGTAATTTGTACAATGGATAACACTGCTAAATTAGATATTGAATTAACAATATCTAGAGGTAGAGGTTATATACCTTCTGAAGATAACAAACCTAAAGATGCTCCATTTGGTTTCATTTCTATAGATTCTATTCACACACCAATTATCAATGTGAAATATTCTATTGAAAACTATCGTGTGGAACAAAGAACTGACTTCGAAAAATTAATTTTAGAAGTTGCTACAGATGGTACAATTCATCCAGAAGAAGCTGTTAAACAAGCTTCTCGTATCTTAATTCAACACTTAATGATTATCACTGATGAGAACATCACTTTTGATAATAAAGAAGACAAGAAAGAAGATGTAGTTGATGAACAAATTTTACAATTGCGTAAAGTATTGAAAACACCTTTAGAAGATTTAGATCTTTCTGTTCGAGCGTTCAATTGCTTAAAAGCTGCTAAAATCAATTCATTGAGTGAGCTTGTTCAATATGAGCAAGAAGATTTAATGAAGTTTAGAAACTTTGGTCAAAAATCTTTATCGGAAATTGATCAAGTATTAAACGAAAGAGGTTTAAGCTTTGGAATGGATTTAGTAAAATTAGGGTTAGACAATTTAGATAATTAATCAAAAGGTTTAAGGTTTAAAGGATTAAGGTTGTAAAACTTTATACTTTAAACCTTAAATTATTTATAACAGCTTATAATTCCTGACACGGTATAAGCTAAAAACAAAACAAGTCATGCGTCACGGAAACAAAAACAACAATTTAGGTCGTAAAAAAGCACATAGAGTTGCCCTTTTAAGCAACTTAGCTATTGCTTTAATTACACACAAACGTATTGTAACAACTTTGGCAAAAGCTAAAGCTTTGCGTACTTATGTAGAGCCAATTTTAACTAAAACTAAAAAGGCAGACACTAAAGAAGCAATTAGCCACCAACACAGAATTGTGTTTAGTCATTTACAAGATAAAGCTGCAACCAAAGAATTGTTTACAGTTGTAGGTCCAAAAATTGCTAGCCGCCCAGGTGGTTATACCAGAATTATTAAATTGGGCATTCGTCCAGGTGATAATGCTGAAAAAGCAATGATTGAATTGGTAGACTTTAACGAAATCTACGGTAATGGTGTTGCTAGAGCTGCTGAACCAGCTAAGAAAACACGTAGAGCCGGTAAGAAAAAAGTAGAAGCAACTGCTACTGAAGCTGCTGCTCCTGCTACTGAAGAAACTGCAACTACAACAGAAGAACCAACAGCTGAATAATAAATGTTGAAAAGTTTCACATATAAAGGCAAGACTTATTGGTCTTGCCTTTTTTATTTTCTTTTATTTTGCACTCAAATTTTACAACTATATAAATAATGCCACACACCAAGCAACCAGCAATTTTATTATTAGAAGATGGACATATTTTTTACGGCCAAGCTTTTGGTAAAATTGGAACTACTACAGGAGAGCTTTGTTTTAATACTGGTATGACGGGTTATCAGGAGGTTTTTACTGATCCAAGTTATACAGGTCAGGTTTTAATTATGAACAATGTGCATGTGGGGAACTATGGTGTAAAAGACCTTGACGTAGAGAGTAGTTCAGTAAAAATTCATGGATTAATTGCACGTAATTTAGAAGAGCAATTTAGCCGTTTTATGGCCAATGGGTCTTTACAAGATTATTTAGTTAGCAACAATTTAGTAGCAATTGATGGAGTTGATACAAGGGCTTTGGTTGCTCATGTAAGAACAAAAGGTGCAATGAATTGCATTATATCATCTGATGTATTTGATATAGAAAAATTAAAGGAAGAATTGGCCAATTGCCCAAGTATGGATGGGTTAGAATTGGCTAGTAAAGTAACTACAAATGAAGAGTATGAACTTGGAGATGCGTCATCCCATGTTAAAGTTTCTGTGCTGGATTTTGGTATTAAGAAAAATATTTTAAATTGTTTGGTACAGCGTGGTGTACATGTAAGAGTGCACCCTGCAAAAACATCTTTAAGTCGTTTAAAAGAATTTAATCCAACTGGTTATTTTATTTCCAATGGCCCTGGTGATCCTTCAGCAATGCCTTATGCAGTAAGCACTGTAAAAGAAATTTTGAATGATGGAAAGCCAGTATTTGGTATTTGTTTAGGTCATCAATTATTGGCTTTAGCCAACGATATTCCTACTTTTAAAATGCACCATGGACATAGAGGCTTAAATCATCCTGTAAAAAATATTATTACGGGTCAGTGTGAAATTACCACACAAAATCATGGTTTTGGAGTTGATCCAGAAGCTGTAAAAAATCATCCAAATATTGAAGTAACACATTTGAATTTGAATGATGAAAGTATTGAAGGAATTAGATTAAAAGACAGGCAAGCGTTTAGTGTACAATATCATCCTGAAGCTACACCTGGTCCACACGATAGCAGATATTTATTTGATAATTTTGTGGAAATGATGACAAAGAATTAAAAACAAAACCCACATAATTGTGGGTTTTGTTTTTTTTAGTTTATCGCTAAATGTATAAAGTAAACATTATTAAATTGTAAAGTAGGGTTTAGTTTAATTACAAATCAAATTTTATGCCTTGTGCTAACGGTAAACTGCTACCAAAATTTATGGTATTGGTTTGTCTACGCATATAAGCTTTCCAAGCATCACTACCACTTTCTCTTCCTCCACCAGTTTCTTTTTCACCACCAAAAGCACCACCAATTTCTGCACCACTTGTGCCAATGTTTACATTGGCAATTCCACAATCGCTTCCTTTAGCAGACAAGAATAATTCAGCTTCTCTTAAATTCAACGTCATGATTGCTGAAGATAAACCTTGCGGAACACCATTTTGCAAAGCAATGGCTTCATCAATGGTCGAGTATTTCATAATGTATAAAATAGGAGCAAATGTTTCATGTTGTACAATGGCTAAATTGTTGGTCGCTTCGGCTATACAAGGTTTAACATAACAACCACTTTCGTAACCTTCACCAGATAACACAGTTCCGTCAACTATAAAATTTCCACCTTGTTGTTTGCACTGTTCAATTGAATTTAAATAGTTGTTGACTGCATCTGTATCAATTAATGGACCAACATGAAAGTTGCTATCTAATGGATTGCCAATTTTTAATTGTTGATAAGCATTCACCAACTTTTGTTTAAATGTGTCGTAAACACTTTCATGTATAATCAGTCTTCTTGTTGTTGTACAACGTTGACCAGCAGTACCAACTGCACCAAACACACAGCCAATAAGGCTCATGTCAATATCAGCATCTTTAGAAATAATAATGGCATTGTTGCCACCCAATTCTAAAATTGTTCTTCCCAAACGCTGTGCAACAACAGCATTCAATGCTTTGCCCATACGTGTACTTCCAGTGGCACTTACTAAGGGAATTCTAGTGTCTTTACTCAACCATTCACCTACATTTCTATCGCCTTGTATTAAACAATTTACACCTTCGGGTACATTGTTTTTCTTAAATACTTCAGCAGTAATTTGTTGTACAGCTATTGCACAAAGAGGTGTTTTTTCGCTAGGTTTCCAAATGCAAACATTTCCGCAAACCCAAGCCAATGCTGCATTCCAGCTCCATACAGCAACAGGAAAATTAAATGCTGAAATGATTCCAACAATTCCTACAGGATGCCATTGTTCGTACATTCTATGATTGGGCCTTTCGCTGTGCATGGTTAAGCCATATAGTTGACGAGATAAGCCAACAGCAAAATCACAGATGTCAATCATTTCTTGTACTTCGCCATAACCTTCTTGCAAACTTTTGCCCATTTCGTAGCTTACCAATTTGCCTAAAGCATCTTTATGTTCTCTTAATGCATCGCCCAACTGACGTACAATTTCTCCACGTTTAGGTGCTGGCCAATTACGCCATTCTTTAAATGCAGCTTCAGCAGTTAAAATGGTTTGTTCATACGAAGCATCATCTGCTTGTGTAACAGTTCCAATTAATTTTCCATCAACAGGAGAGTAGCTTTCAATAATAGTTCCAGTGCTTTTTATCCACTCATTTCCAGTAGAAACACCAAGATTGTTTGTTTGAATATTGAGTTCTTGCAAAAAGTTCATATAGCAAATTTTTAGTGTTGCAAGATAAGCTTTAGAATTTTATTTTATGTAACTAGAGTTGCATTGCTAAGAAGTAGCTTGAAACTTTTTTGAAAAATTATTCCGAAACATATTTATTGCCACAAATGCACAAATTGACACAAATAGTTTAGGTTGAAAATTTGAAAATATTTTACATAAAAAAAGTGAAACTTACGTTTCACTCTCATTATTGTTCTATTCAACACTCACGTAATTATACATTAAATCTAAAATGCATTACATCACCATCTTGCACTAAATATTCTTTTCCTTCAATGCGTAAACGACCAATTTCTCTACAAGCAGCTTCGCTGCCATATTTTACAAAGTCTTCGTAAGAAATAACTTCGGCTTTAATAAAACCCTTTTCAAAATCAGTATGAATAACACTTGCAGCCTGTGGAGCTTTCCAGCCTTTGTGTATAGTCCAAGCCCTTACTTCTTGTACACCAGCAGTAAAGTAAGTACTTAAGTCTAATAGTTTGTAAGTGGTTTGAATTAAACGGTTCAATGCAGGTTCTTTCATGCCATATTCTTCCATAAACATTTGCTTATCTTCTTCGGCTTCCATATCAGCAATTTGTTCTTCAATATTGTTACACATAACAATAACTTCTGCATTTTCTTTAGCTACTTCTGCTTTTAATTGTTCACTAAATTTATTGCCAGTATGCATACTAGCTTCATCAACATTGGCAACATACAAAACATCTTTATCTGTTAATAAAAACAAATCAGCAATTGCATTTTTTTCTTCTTTATCTAAACCAAGGCTACGAATGTTTTTGCCATCTTCTAAATGTAGTAAGCAACGTTTTAAAATTTCAAATTCTACTTTTGCTTTCGGATCAGTTTTCGCCAATTTTTCACAACGAGAAGCTTTGCGTTCAACACTATCCAAATCTTTCAATTGTAATTCAGTTTCAATAATTCCTTTATCACCAACAGGGTTTATTGCACCTTCATCTCTCAACACATTTTCATCTTCAAAACAACGAATTACATGAATAATGGCATCTACTTCACGAATATTTGCTAAAAATTTATTGCCCAATCCTTCGCCTTTACTAGCACCTTTTACTAGGCCAGCAATGTCAACAATTTCTAATTGTGTAGGTACAATTTTGTTCGGTTTTACCAATTCGCTCAGCTTTGTCAATCGCTCATCTGGCACATCCACCAAACCAGTATTTGGCTCAATGGTACAAAAACGATAGTTGCTTGCTTGTGCTTTGGCACTAATGCTTACTGCATTAAATAAAGTACTTTTTCCAACATTGGGCAAGCCCACAATTC
>JAGOUF010000174.1 GCA_018061385.1 Chitinophagaceae bacterium
CAATGAATTAAAAGGCATTGTTACTGCCAATGGAGATCAACTATTTGCCAATGCTGTTATACTGGCCACTGGCCATAGTGCAAGAGATATTTTTGAATTGTTGCACAACAAAAATATTTTAATTGAAGCCAAACCTTTTGCATTGGGTGTACGTATTGAGCACCCTCAACACATTATTGATGCAGCCCAATACCATTGTGTAACAAGAGGCAATTATTTGCCACCTGCTTCATATAGTTTGGTTGAACAAGTGAATGGTAAAGGTGTGTTTAGTTTTTGCATGTGTCCTGGTGGAATTATTGCTCCTGCTGCTACAAACGCCAATGAGTTGGTTGTAAACGGCTGGAGTCCTAGTAAACGCAACAATGCTTTTGCCAATAGTGGTATGGTAGTGAGTGTAGAATTGGATGAAGCTATACAGAGTTTAAAAAAATTAGGCAATCAAAAAACAAAAAATATAGATGCGTCTCATCCATTGTTATTATTGGAATTTCAAAAATTAGTTGAAGAAAAATCTTATACAGCAGGTGGAGGAAAATTTGTTGCTCCTGCTCAACGTGTAGTAGATTTTTGTAACAACAAAGAATCTACCAATTTACCAGATTGCTCTTATATACCAGGTATTACAAGTGCCAATATGAATTCAATATTGCCTCATTTTATTTATAGTCGTTTACAAAAAGGGATTCAAGCATTTGGCAAACGAATGAAAGGTTATTACACCAATGACGCAATTGTAGTGGCAACAGAAAGTAGAACCTCATCACCTGTTCGTATTCCAAGAGATGCAGTTAGTTTACAACATCCTCAAATAAAAAATTTATACCCTTGTGCCGAAGGTGCAGGTTATGCTGGTGGAATAGTAAGTGCTGCAATGGATGGTGAAAAAGTAGCCATTGCAATTGCAGCACAATTAAAAGTGTTATAATAATAACCAATATTATCTGGCAGAGCCACTGATTAAACCTAAAATAATCAACCCCAATATTGCAATCACAATTACAATGACCATTAGTATTAGTGTTACTAAATAATATCGTCTTAAATTACTAAAACTTTCAGTTAAAAGTCCTTCATCATTGGTTTCTATAGCACTGTTTAATTTTAAAGCAAAGTTTAACAACAGAATATTTAAAAACACTGTTATTCCTGCACCAATTAATTGTTGCACTAAAACATTGTTTTTTACTGCTACCAGTAATTGGACAAGCTGAGCAACAAATGCTGTAATGGCACAAATTTTACCCCAAAATGCAACAGATTGCATTTTAGTTTTTAATGTTGGTGTTACAACTAATCCTTGAAATATGATTGATTGATTGTTTTGCATTGGATGTATTATATTAGAAAATTGCTAAGTGAAAAAATAAGTGTGATAAAAGAAACAACTCCAGTAATCATAAAATAAATTCTCAAAGAATCGAAACCTGCCTCTAATGCACCCTGATCTTGATTGGTAATTGCATTGGTTACTTTATTGCCAAAATTGTACAACAAATACACAAACAATGATGCAATTACAACAACAACAACGAGAGTTAATAAAAGTATAGATTTAGTAGATTGAGCAGCCAAAACGCCATTCAATTCATTGGGCAAGAAGTTTTGTATTCCATTAAGAAAAGTTGCACCCCAAATTAAAAAGAATACAATACAGAGGCCTAATATAAACCAGCTAATAAGTGCTACTGTTTTTGCTCGTTTGGCAGCAGCATGTAATTCTGTAGAAGCTTGTGTGTCAATTGAAAATTCAAATAGAGGGCTTTGCTCATTTTCCATTTGTTGTAAGTTTTGGTAAATCCAAAATATACATTAATTGGGAAATTGCAAATAAAATTTAAGAAAATATTCAATCGTTGAGTTAATACACTAAATCTTCATAAGCTGCTTGTAGCTCATTGTATGAGTGTTGATCCTTTGCTGTTTTTGCTGCTTCCATTCCTTTTTCGTAACAAGCAATTGCATCTGTTGTATTGCCCAAACGCTCTAACAGTTTAGCTAAATGATAATAGCTACCAACATAATCGGGAGATTGAATTAGAATTTGTTCAAACAATGGCTTTGCGTCAACATCATTTCCCAATTTAATATATTCCAATGCTAAAGCATGTAGCAAAAAGTTATCGTTGGGCGTATTTTCTAAAAAGGTTTTTATTTGTTCAATTCTGTTCATACAAAAATTTAAATTGAGCTTCAATTATAACAACTCTTCTACGTCTACCTTTTCAGTTTTAAAAGAATAGTTTCTTTGAGATACATAACTAAATACAATAACAAAAAATGAAGTAAGAATTTTAGCATAAGGGCCATCAATACCAAATGCTTCAACAAATAATTTAAGAAAGAAATAGTTCAATCCAATAGCCCCACAAACCACTACAAAATATCTAAACAATTGAACTCTTCTTGGCAATTTCGATTCTTGAAAGACTACATATCTACTTAAATAAAACCCTATAGGAAAAGAAATCCAAAAGGCAAACAAAAAGTCGGCAGCTATATGTCTAGATAAAACAAATCTTTCTGTAATGTGTACTGTTTCGTTGGTAAAAATATATTCAAAAGCAACAAAATAAAGTACAATACCAAATACTGTATTAAAACCTCCACAAGCTGCATATCTAAACGTTTGCAAAGGCATGATACGTTTAAAAATGGGGTAAAAGAAATCTACAAAACTTAAAATTGAGCTTCTGATTGTGTTGTGTACTTGCCTCATAAAATTGAAGCTGCGAAGATAGGTAGTTATTGGTTAGATTTGCAACCACTAAAAAATGTTAAGTTACATGAGTGTTATTGAACAAATAAAAGTTGCTGCAGCAAAGGCCATTGAAGAATTGTATAAGGTAGAAATTGGAGCAACATCGATTTTGGTGAATGCAACCAAACCCGAATTTGAAGGTGATTATACAGTTGTATTGTTTGCATTTGTAAAACAATTAAAAAAATCGCCAGATGAATTGGGTAAAGAATTGGGTGAATATTTAATAAATAACAATGCCCATTTATTCACAGATTTTAATGTAATTAAAGGCTTTTTAAACCTTAGCATCAATCATGCAGTTTGGTTAAAATTTGTAAGCTCAGAATACAGCAACAACCAATTTGGAAAACAAATTACTACTGCTAATAAAGTGATGGTTGAATACTCTTCACCCAATACCAACAAGCCTTTACACCTTGGACATTTAAGAAATAATTTTTTAGGATGGAGTATTGCTGAAATTTTAAAAGCCAATGGTAACGATGTTGTAAAAACTTGTATTGTAAACGATAGAGGTGTACATATTTGTAAAAGCATGATTGCTTGGCAATTGTTTGGCAACAATGCTACACCAGAAAGCACCCATGCAAAAGGGGATCATTTTGTAGGCGATTACTATGTAAAATTTAACAATGAATACAAGAAACAAGTTGAAGAGCTAATAGCATCTGGCAAAACAAAAGAAGCTGCTGAAAAAGAAGCTCCAATAATGCAAGCCACACAACAAATGTTGTTTGATTGGGAAACTGGCAAACCCGAAATTATTGCACTTTGGAAAACAATGAACAGCTGGGTGTATGCAGGTTTCGACGAAACGTATAAAAACATTGGGAGCGATTTTGACAAAGTATATTACGAAAGCAATACCTATTTATTGGGTAAAGATTTGGTTGAAAAAGGTTTAGCAAAAAATGTATTTTACCAAAAGGATGACGGAAGTGTATGGATTGATTTAACTGCTGATGGATTGGACGAAAAAATTGTACAAAGAAGAGATGGAACATCTGTTTACATTACTCAAGATATTGGTTTAGCAGAACAACGTTATGAAGAATACAAAGCCAGTGAAAGTATTTATGTAATTGGCGATGAGCAGAATTACCACATGAAAGTGTTGAAATTAATTTGCCAAAAATTGGGTTTACCAAGTGCCAATGGAATTCACCATTTAAGTTATGGAATGGTTGAACTGCCAACAGGCAAAATGAAAAGCCGTGAAGGCACAGTAGTTGATGCTGATGATTTGGTGCAAGAAATGATTGCCATTTCTAAACAAAAAACGGAAGAGCTGGGCAAGGTGAAAGATTTTACAGAGGCTGAATTGGTTGAATTATACAACACCATTGGCTTGGGTGCATTAAAATTCTTTTTATTAAGAGTTGATCCAAAAAAGAAAATGATTTTCAACCCAGAAGAGAGTATAGATTTTCATGGTTTTACTGGGCCATTTATTCAATACACACATGCAAGAATAAAAAGTATTTTAAGAAAAGCAGAAGCTCAAGATTTGAATATTACTCTTGAAGATGATGGTTTATTGAAGTTGGAAAAAGATGTAATTAAACACATTGAATTGTTTCCTGCAACCATTGCTGAAGCAGCTGCAGAGCATGATCCAAGTAAAATAGCCATTTATATTTTTAACTTGGCTCAACAATTCAATTCATTTTATGCTCAACATTCTATAGCCAATGCAGAGAATGAAATTAAAAAAATATTGCGTTTACAAATTGCAACTTTAACTGCACATGTAATAAAAAGGGGAATGGGTATGATGGGAATTGCTGTACCTGAAAGAATGTAAATATTTTAAATCGAATCACCTGCTTTAGCCAAAAGGCTCAGCTATTATTTAAAAAGGGTTTAATCAAAATGAATGTTGATTAAACCCTTTTTAATACTTCTTTTCTGTTGGTGAAAGTCAATAACGGCAATGTAAAACCAATACTATCAATTCAATTTTGAGTAGCATTACTCTTTCAAAAGCTTGGTGGTAAAGTTTATATCTGTAGAATAAATCTGTAAATAATAATAGCCTTTCATTAAGTTTTTAATCGCTTGATCGTTTAATAACAAATTGCTACTACCTCTGCTCATAAATACTTGTTTGGTAAAACAAATTCTACCAGAAACATCAATTAAATTAAATGAAACTTTTTGGGCATTTTGAATATTTGAGCTAATACTTATTTGTGTTGAAAACAAATTACCAATTGGCTTAATCACATTATCTACATTGGATTTTTTTATAGATTCAATCGAAGAGTAAGTAAAGCTTCCATCTTTTTGTATTTGTTTCAACCTATAATACACAACTGCTTCAGTGCTATAAAGAATATTGGCATCATTGTATGTGTAAGTTTGTGGCTCGTTGCTATTGTATGCTTTAACGTTTCCAAATGCTAAAAAATCAGTTCCGTTAAAAGAACGTTCCAATTCATACTTGTCCATATTAACTTCATCAGTAACCTTCCAAGTAAGCAATGCATCTCTTTTGTTGCTTGCAGTAGAGGCGTTAAAATAAACAAGTTTTACGGGTACAGTTGCATTACAATTGTATGTACCAGCCCATCCTGCAGCTGTTGTAGCACAATCCGATCTAAACTCCACACACAAAGAACCATTTGTTGAAGTGAAACTTCCTGGCAAAGTAGTTCCTGTAAATTTTCCCAATAAAGGAGCATTTACATTGTTGCCATTATAGATGTATATATAATCCCAATTTAATTCCAAATTAAATGAAGTGAAATTTATAGACACTTGTCCGCCACAAGTGGATGTAAAAACTTGAACAGTTCTTTCATCATCTGCATAGTTGCCAGTTGGTCCACCATTATCATAAAATGTTCCTGAACTTGCCGTAAAATTGGTTGTTGCAGGATTGTTGTTAATCAATTTATAATACAAATCCCAATTCCAATTGGGTCCTGGATCAGCATGAGTTTGACTAGGAAACATTTGATGCCCTTTAACTTTAATACATCCTCCTTTTTGACAAGTGCTAGAACTTTGAGAACATGTACATGCAGCACCAGAATAAGTTCTTAAAGGATTAATTCCATATCCACTATTACAAATATCTCTCACCACAG
>JAGOUF010000175.1 GCA_018061385.1 Chitinophagaceae bacterium
AGCAGGATTGTACTCATACCCTTTTACCATTTCCATGTTTTGGCTAGGCAATCCACCAGGTACAAACCCACTTTGTGCAGGTGTACCAATACCATTACGCATATACATCATTAACTGATTTCTGTTAATGGCGTAATTAATTGCTTGCCGTACAGCCTTTAATTTAGTGGGCGATTGTTTTACCAAAGGGTTTGTTTCATCTACCAATATTCCTAAATATTCGGTATTTAAGTAAGCATGTTTATTCAATATCAATTTATCTTTCCATTCAGCTTTTAAGTCGCCTTTCTTGGTAAGTATTTCATCTTTAAAGCTTGCATCAATATCATTTACAAAACTCAATTTTCCTTGACGGAACTGTAAAAACTCTGTTGCTTTATTATCAAAAAAAGTAACTTTTACTGCATCTAATTTTGGTAAAGCACTTCCGTCTGTATCTTTTTCCCAGTAATTGTTGTTCTTATGTAAAACCATTGCTTGCCCTTCTTCCCACATAAAAAATTTAAATGGACCAGAGCCACATGGATTTCTTCTAAAATCTTTGCCATATTTTTCAACCACTTCTTTGGGTACAATGCTACAATACTGCATTGTTAAAATACCCAATATTGGATGAAATGGTTTTAACAATTTAACCTGAAAAACTGTATCATTCAATGCTATAAAAGGTTGTACTTTATCTACTCGATTGTTAAAAATCCAAGCACCACTGCTTGCAGTTTTGGCATCAATAATTCTATTTAAACTATACACAATATCGCTGGCAACCAACTTACGTCCTTTCCCATTTTCAAATGCTGTATTGTCGTGAAAAAAAACATTGTCTCTTAAATAAAATGTATATGTTTTTCTATCATCGCTAACATTCCAATACTTAGCAATAGATGGAACAATGTTTAAGCTAGTATCTACTTCAACCAATGTATTGTACAATTGATGTACTGCCCAAATAATGCTTTGATTTTTTGCAAATGCTGGATCTAATGTAGCAATACCAGTACTTTCATTGTACGTAAATACATTTTTATTGGTGGATGTATTTGAGTTACAAGCAACCAAAAAAATACACAGAAAAAAAAATAAATGGAGTTTATAAAAACAATCCTTCGTAACTTTTAACACAGTTGTAATTATGGTAAATTTTATTTTATCAATTTGTTTCAAAATCATTTGCTCGAATATCCTACTTTTAAAACATGAAAACTATTTTTTTTGTAATCAGCAGTAAAATACGAATTGGGCAGTCGTTGCGTCGCATTGCAAATCAAGCCAATGGCATGACCCTTCAACGTTTGTTATTGCTATTCATCTTTTCTTACACAATAGGAATAACAACTGTAAATGCACAACTTCTAAAAAATAAACCAACATTTACCAAAGCCGATACTTTAAGAGGAAGTTTAAATGAAAATAGAGATTGGTGGGATGTTTTACGTTATGATATAACAGTAAAACCTGATTTTGAAAAGAAGGAAATTGAGGGAAAAGTAATCTTAACTTTTACACATCAAAAGATTACAAAAAGCAATTTATTGCTACAATTAGATTTACAAGAACCACTAATTATTGATAGCATTATTCACAACAATAAATCAATCGAATTTACTAAGAACTCAACCAATACTTGGTTGGTAAACGAACTAAATTTTTCAAAAAATAAAATTCTTAGTAAAGGGAAAACTATATATATACCAGATGAAAAAATTGAAATCTACTACCACGGCAAACCCAAAGAAGCAAAAACACCACCTTGGGATGGAGGCTGGATTTGGAAGAAAGATAAAAATGGTAATCCTTGGATGAGTGTTGCTGTGCAAGGCTTAGGTGCAAGTGCTTGGTATCCTTGTAAAGATTATCAAGGCGATGAACCAGATAATGGAGCATCATTAATGATGATTGTTCCAGATAGTTTGGTGGCTGTTTCTAATGGCAGATTAACAACAAAACAATCAACACAAAACTCCCAACACCAAACAACTTATTCTTGGGAAGTAAAAAATCCAATCAACAGTTATTGCATTGTTCCATACATTGGTAAATATGTAAACTTTACAGATACTTTAATGGGCGAAAAAGGTAAACTCGATTTAAGTTTTTGGGTATTGGATTACAACCTTGAAAAAGCCAAAGAACAGTTTAAACAAGTAAAACCAATGCTTAGAGCTTTTGAATATTGGTTTGGCCCTTACCCTTTTTATAAAGACAGTTATAAGTTGGTTGATGCTCCACATTTGGGTATGGAACATCAAAGTGCTGTTGCCTATGGCAACCAATATAAAAATGGTTATTTGGGTAGTGATAGAAGTGGCAAAACTGGTTGGGGATTAAAGTGGGATTTTATTATTGTACATGAAAGTGGGCATGAGTGGTTTGCCAACAACATTACTACTAAAGATATTGCTGATATGTGGGTACACGAATCGTTTACAACCTACAGTGAAACTTTGTTTACAGAATTTTATTATGGTAAACAAGCTGCCAATGAATACAATTATGGACAAAGAAGAAACATTAGAAATGAGGAAAATATAATTGGAATATATGGAGTAAATAAAGAAGGTAGTGGCGATATGTACGATAAAGGAAGTAATATGCTACATAGCATTAGACATTCTATAAATAATGATGTGAAATTTAGAAAAATGTTGAGAGGAATGAATGCAATTTTTTATCATAAAACAGTTACAACACAAGAGATTGAAACCTATATAAATAAAGCTTTACAATTTAATTTTCAGTGTGTATTCAATCAATATTTAAGAACAACACAAATACCTGTTTTAGAATATTATGTAGATACAAAAAGCAACAAACTGTATTATAAATACAGCAACTGTATTGAAGGATTCAATTTGCCAATTTGGATAAATGTTCAGAAAAAAAATATTCAATTAAAACCAACAACTAATTTTTCATCTCTTGCAATTAAAGATGCAGCAACTGTTTTAGAAACTATGGCTTCTGTAGAGTTGTATTACTATTTAAAAGTGAAAGAAGTTAAATTTTAACCGCAGAGACGCTAAGACGAAGATCTTTTTTTCTTTGTGCTCTTTGTGTCTTCTTAGTGAAAACTATTAACTCTTCATAACACCAATGCTTTTTCCATTCCAATCTGGAAATAAAATTGCATTGTCGTTAATTTGTAAATGTTGATCAGCTACCTCACTAAATACAGCTCTAAAATCGGTTGTTACAGCTAAATCTCTGCCATCTTCTAAATTGTCAATAGATAAAGGTTTTACCAATCCATGTACTTTTCCACCATCAACATTGTTGCCAATTATAAAATTGCAACTACCTCTTCCATGGTCAGTTCCATTGGTACCATTTTGTTTTACAGTTCTGCCAAATTCAGTCATACTCATCAATGTAACATCATCTTGAAGTTGACCTAAATCTGTCCAAAAAGCAGCAATACTATTGCTTAAATCGGCAGCATTTCTTGCAAAAACTCCCTGCTCTGTTCCTTGATTAAAGTGTGTATCCCAACCACCATGTTCAGCAAAAGCAACTTCTAGCCCAACGTTCATTTTAATTAATTGAGCAATTTGTTTTAAGCTATTTCCTAATGCCGATGTTGGATATATTGCACCATTTGAAGGCTGATAATTTTTAGTATTTGTTTTTTGCAACATCTTCATTGCATCAAAACTTTCTTTGCCTGTTTCTTTTAATAAAGTAGATGATGTTTGATCGTATAAGTCCTCAAAACTTTTGCTAACCATGCTTGTTGCTTTTGAGTTGCCCTTCATTTGTATAGCAAAATCTTGTAAATTATTTATTGCTAAAGCAGGATTGTCGCCATACAAACTTCTTGGCAAGGACGACGTAATACTAACTGCTCTTAGAGGTGTTGCATCATGGCCCAATAAACCAACTGCTCTATTTAACCAACCACTACTTGTACCTTTTTTAAAAGGTGTACCACTTTCCATAAAATCTTGTGCATCAAAATGGCTACGAGTATTGTTGGGACTTCCAATACCATGTACAATAGCCAATTTTTTTTCACGAAATAATGGTTCAAAATTTTTCATTGCAGGATGCAATCCAAACCTTCCATCTAAATCAATCAAAGGCTTGCCAGCACCAGCTTCCATGAAAATTGTTGGACGTGCAGCTTTTAAAAACTGATCAGTAAAAGGTGTAACAGCCATTAAGCCATCCATGGCTCCACGTTGAAAAACGCACACCAAAATTTTACCTTTCTTATATAATTTTTGTTCTTTAAAACTGTTAGCAGCTTTAGCAATAAATGTTGGTACACCGCCTACACCTATTCCAAACAATGCCAATCCAGCTCCTTTTAAAAAAGCACTTCTTTTCATTATATTAATTTTATAGAATTTTTGAAATTGTATTTATCTTCTTTGAAATTCTGGAGAACCAATAATTACACCTACTACTTGGCTAAGCATTGAGCTATTGCTAAATGAAGTGTTCATGGCATTGGCATTTTTTATTTGACCTTTTTTATTGATACGTTCCTTGCCACTTTTTTCTTTATCTGCACTCATTGTCATTTCATCCTCTTGCATTGTTTGAGCTGAGTTTGGAGCTTTATTTTTATTGGCAGCATCGTTTACTTTTTCCATTAAATTAGGATCTGATAATAATGGTGTTAGTCGTTGAATGGTTTTGGTTAAATCCCTTTCTGGCATAAATATTTTGCTATATACTTCTAATGCTTTTACTGCACTTTCGGGTTCTTTGTGATTGTTTAAATCAGCTAAATCAAATTGAATTCCTGGAATTTTTTTTGCTGCTATTGCTAATCCAAAGTTCATTCTATTTAATAATGCTCCTGTATTAATCCAATATTGAGCTCTATCAGGAAAACCGGTTGGGGCTTGATAATAATAAATTTGTTGCCCCATTTTTGTAATCCAATTGTTTAACTGAAAAGGCTGTGTAATATGAGCATCCATAATTCGAACTGTGCTTACAACCAATTCAAAAGGAGATTTTGTTTTTTCTCTCAATGCTTCTTTTGTCCAAAATTCAGGGGCGGTAACCATTGTAATTAATACATCACGTATATTTCCTTTCGATTTAATAAATGTGTTGGTCATTTTATCCAGTAAGCTTTGTGGAGGATTGTCACTTACAAAACGAATGGCTAATTTTTTTGAAATAAATTTTGCAGTTGAAGCATGTGTAGCCAACATATTTAACAACTCCTCTCCTTCTTCTAAACCTCTACCTGCAGGAAACTTTTTACCCAATACAGTTTTCTCACTTACGTCATGCCTATTTATAGTAAATAGAAAATCGCCTTGATGAACAAATCCTGCATTAGCCATTTTTTCTTCTCCAAACTTTTCAACTATTTTTTTCATATTTCCAATTGGTCCATAATCACTAATTGGATAAACAGTCCAGCCAGTTAATACTTTTGCAGCTTGTGTTACATCGTTTTGCGTATAACCACCATCAACACCTAAAGTGTGCAATTCCATTACTTCTCTAGCATAATTTTCATTCAACCCTTGGCTTTTTGTTTTATTGAGTTGTTGCAATGCTTTTTTTCCTTTTTCTGAAGTATCCTTTTGTAGTCGTGCCAACTTTTTTGTATAGTTGTTTACTCTATTTTCAAAATCTTCATTCATACCTGCACTACTAAAATTGTCTAAGTACAATAACATTGCTGGAGATTTTGCAGTAGCCATTACTAATTGATTGAAGTTGCCCAATACATTTGGACGAATGGCATCTCTTTCAAACACAGGAATGAACTGAGCACACTGATTTTTTGCAATAGAAACATTGAAATGATTGAACCAAAAATCGGTTAACACTTCTTGTAATTGATTGTTGGTATAAGTTGCTCTTAATATTTTTTGATTGATGAATTG
>JAGOUF010000176.1 GCA_018061385.1 Chitinophagaceae bacterium
TAACTACCGATGCAGATAAAACACGTTTTAGCAAATACCGAAAAATTGTGGAAGTTGTTGTAAATGTAAGTTGGGTTACAGGTGCAATTTTATTGTTGTTTGCATTGTTGGTTTTTACTTTATTTATTCAGTTAACCATTGCATCGTGCAAAGATGAAATTCAGTTGTTAATTACTTTAGGGGCATCGCCCAAGCAGTTGAGTAAATATTTAATGAAACAGTTTTTTCCACCCAATATTCTTATTGTAGCAATTGCATTGGGTTTGCTATCTGTTATACAATATGTGTTGGCTACTTTTTTACAAAAGCAAAATATTTTTTTAGGTAGTTATATTTCTGTTTACACCATTGTGGTAGCTTGTGTTGTACTTTTATTGTTGTGGTTGGTAAATTATGCTACAATAAAAAAATACATCAACAATAAGAATAGTTAGTAGGCTTTATTTTTTGAAAATTAGTAAACTTATTCACGTATAAATTGCTGCTATATGTTTGAAAAAATTATTCAACATTTTTCAACGTTGGAACAAAGGCCATTGGAACGTATGGCTTTTTTAGTTGGTGGACTGCTCATTTTTTGGATAATAGAAGGAAGTATTCCACTTGTAAAAATGAGTTATAAAAAAAACAAGCTACGCCATGCTGGAGTAAATTTTTCTTTTACAATAATTCATTTAATCATTCATACTTTTTTAGCAATTCTCATTGTTAAACTAAGTGATTGGTGTAAAACCCAACAATTTGGATTGGTGTATTGGTTAAATGTTGGGCAATGGGCTACTATTTTAATTTCGTTTTTAGCATTGGATTTTTTTGGTGGATGGTTGGTACATATTACAGAACATAAAGTGGTTGTGTTGTGGCGTTTTCATGTAATACATCATGCCGATAATAATGTTGATGTAACAACAGGCTTGCGTCATCATCCAATCGAAAGTGTATTACGGGGCATTTTCTTTTTTATGGGTATTGTATTAAGTGGAGCACCCATGTATGCCGTAATGATTTTTCAAACAATATTAATTATTGCCACAGCTTTTACACATGCTAACATTGCTTTGCCTAAATGGTTGGATGCTGCAATAAGTTATGTATTGGTTTCGCCAAATATGCACAAAGTACATCATCATTACAAACAACCTTATACAGATAGTAATTATGGAGCAATACTGAGTATTTGGGATAGATGTTTAGGAACTTATTTGCATTTAGATCATCAACAAATAAAATATGGTTTAGATAGATATTACCCGAATGAAAAAGATGAAGATTTTGTTCGTTTACTCAAAGCACCTTTTAAAAAAATGGAATAAAAAAACGCAGCATTTGCTGCGTTTTTTTATTCTAAAGTTTATCCTTCTAAATTTGGGCTTAACCATCTTTCTGCTACTTCTAAGCTCATGTTTTTGCGTTGAGCATAATCTACTAACTGATCTTGAGATATTTTTCCAACACCGTAATATTGGCTTTGTGGATTTGCAAAATACCAACCAGAAACACTACTTGCAGGATACATGGCTAAGTTCTCAGTCAATGTCATATCAACTGTTTCAGTAGCATTCAATAAATCAAACAACTTATATTTTTCTGTATGATCTGGGCAAGCTGGATAACCTGGTGCAGGACGAATACCTAAATATTTTTCATGAATTAATTCATCATTTGTCAAATGTTCATCTGTTGCATAACCCCAATATTCCTTTCTTGTTTTTAAGTGTAAACATTCTGCAAATGCTTCTGCAAAACGATCTCCCAAAGCTTGTAGCATAATTTTGTTGTAATCGTCTAAAGCTTCATTAAATGCTTTTATATGTGGCTCTAAACCGTGAATGCTTACTGCAAATGCTCCAATAAAGTCGCTACTGTTTTCTTGTTTGGTATTTGTTGTTTGGTGTTGGCTGTTATTTTGCTGCTTGGGTTTAATAAAATCAGCCAAGCTTAAATTTGGTTGACCCGGAGCTTTTTGAATTTGTTGACGTAGGAATTGCAACTTCACTACTTCCGACTCACTATTTCCTACTTGTTTTTTCACTTCTACTTCATCATCATTGCTTGCAGCTTCCCAAAAACCAATTGTTCCTTTTGCGGTTAACCATTTTTCTGCAATAATTTTATCTAACAACGCATTTGCGTCATTGTACAATTTTGTTGCTTCTACACCAACAATTTCATCAGTTAATATTGCAGGAAAATTGCCATGCATTTCCCATGCAATGAAGAAAGGTTTCCAATCAATAAATTCTCTTAGTTCGTTCAAATCAAAATCTTCAAATACTTTTGTTCCTAAGAAAGTTGGTTTTACTGGTGTGAAACTTCCCCAATCAATTTTTACTTTATTCTTCTTGGCGTCTTCGTAACTAATGTATTTTTTTACTGTTTTTTTATTGTCAAAAGCTGTTTTTAATTTTACATATTCTGCTTTGGTATCAGTTAAAAAAGTTTCTTTGGTTTCTTTATTCAATAAAGTTCCAGCAACTGTTACACTTCTTGAAGCATCTAATACATGCACTACACCATTGTCATATTCTTGTGCAATTTTAACAGCAGTGTGAATACGAGAAGTTGTAGCACCACCAATTAACAAGGGTTGCGTCATGCCTCTACGTTTCATTTCTTTAGCTATGTGAACCATCTCATCTAAGGAAGGGGTAATCAATCCACTTAAACCAATGATATCAGCCTTTTCTTTGATGGCGGCATCCAAAATTTTATCTGTTGGTACCATAACGCCAAGGTCTACAATGTCATAACCATTACATCCCAATACTACACCAACAATGTTTTTTCCAATATCGTGTACATCGCCTTTTACGGTGGCCAATAAAATTTTTGCAGCACTAGCACCTTCTTCATTTACAGTTCCTGCAGCCAAATGTTCCAACCTTATTTTTTCTTTTTCAGCTTCAATAAATGGAAATAAATAAGCCACACTTTTCTTCATTACCCTAGCACTTTTTACCACCTGAGGTAAAAACATTTTACCAGCACCAAACAAATCGCCCACTACATTCATGCCATCCATCAAAGGACCTTCAATTACATCTAACGGACGAGGATATTTTAATCTTGCTTCTTCTGTATCTGCTTCAATGTAATCTGTAATGCCATTTACTAAACTGTGAGACAAACGATTTTCAACAGCTTCGTTACGCCACTTTTCATCTTTTACAATTTCTTTTCCTTTGGCTTTTACAGTTTCTGCAAAAACAATTAATCTTTCTGTGGCTTCGTTGTTATCGTTGTTTCTGTTAAGAATTACATCTTCAATTAGTTCTTTTAATGTTGGTTCAATTTCATCATACACCACCAACTGACCAGCATTCACAATGCCCATATCCATACCAGCTTTAATAGCATGATAGAGGAAAACTGAGTGCATGGTTTCTCTTACAAATTCATTGCCTCTAAAAGAAAAAGAAAGGTTACTTACCCCCCCACTAATTTTTACCAATGGCATTTTTTGCTTGATGATTTTACAAGCTTCAATAAAATCTACACCATAATTGTTGTGTTCTTCTAAACCTGTGGCTATGGCAAATATGTTGATGTCGAAAATAATATCTTGTGGATCGAAGCCAACTTTTTCTGTTAATATTTTATAGGCACGTTCAGATATTTCAACTTTACGTTGCATTGTATCGGCTTGGCCTTTTTCATCAAAAGCCATTACAATAATTGCAGCTCCAAAATCTTTACAAATGAAGGCTTGTTCTATAAATTTTTCTTCTCCTTCCTTCATAGAAATGGAGTTTACAATGCAACGCCCTTGAATACATTTTAGTCCTGCTTGAATAATTTCAAACTTAGAACTATCTACCATGATAGGAATCTTGGCAATGTCTGGCTCACTTTGTAAAAGGTTGATGTAAGTAGTCATGGCTTGAACGCCATCTAACAAAGCATCATCCATGTTCACATCTAAAATTTGTGCTCCATTTTCTACTTGTTGACGTGCAACAGACAATGCTTCTTCGTATTGATTGTTCAAAATCAATCGTGCAAATTTCTTGCTGCCAGTAACGTTTGTACGTTCACCAACATTCACAAAGTTTGTTTCTGGACGAACAACTAATGGTTCTAATCCACTTAGTCTTAGGTAAGGTTTTATGGTTGTTGTACTCATATTTTATTTTTGAACCACAGAGTTTTTTGAGTCTATTCACAGAGGAAATGAGTTAGAAAACCAATCTCTTTATTCCATTCTTTAAACTACTTGTGTTGAAGTTGAGTAATAAACCAACTTTACAACTAGACAGTTTTAAATAAGTCAGCACTTGTGCCGTGTGAACATCGTTCAATGCTTCTACTGCTTTTATTTCAACAATTACTTTGCTTTCTATCAATAAATCAATTCTATAACCAACTTCAAGTTTAACCTCTTCGTAAACCAAGGGAAGAGCTTTTTCTTTTTCTACCGAAAGACCTGACTTCACCAATTCGTACCAAAGGCATTCTTTGTAAGAAGACTCTAACAAACCAGGTCCAAGAGCAGTGTGTACTTTAAAAGCACATCTTAATATTTCTTCAGTAAGAAGGTTAATATATTCCATGCAATACTCTTTAAAACTCTGTGACAAACTCCTTTGCCTCTGTGGTTAAGCAAGTTCAGCTTCCAAAACAGGCAACTTTCTTGGCTCTATATTTTTCACATGCTGTGCAATATGTTTAATATGGTCTGGTGTTGTGCCACAGCAGCCACCAACAATATTTACCCACCCATTTTTAGCCCAATCTTCTAAAAAGCAAGCTGTTTGTTCTGGTTCTTCATCGTACTCACCCATTGCATTTGGTAAACCAGCATTTGGATAAGAAGAAACATAACATTGTGCTATTCCACTTAACTCTTCTATATGACCCCTCATTTCTTGAGCTCCCAATGCACAGTTTAATCCTATGCTGATTGGATTGGCATGTTTTACAGAAATATAGAAAGCTTCCAAAGTTTGTCCACTCAACGTTCTTCCACTTGCGTCAGTAATGGTTCCAGAAATCATAATTGGAACTTCAACATTGTGTTGTCTGAAGTATTGTTTTGCAGCAAAAATGGCTGCTTTTGCATTGAGTGTATCGAAGATGGTTTCAATTAATAATAGATCAACACCACCATCAATTAAACCTTTAATTTGTTGTGTATATGCTGCAACTACTTCATCAAAAGTTACAGCTCTAAAGCCTGGATTGTTTACATCGGGAGATAAAGACAATGTTTTGTTTAATGGACCAATTGCACCTGCTACAAATTTTGGAATTGTATTACCCGTTTCTGCATTAAAGCGTTTAACAGCTTCTTTTGCACATTGTGCAGATGCTACATTTAACTCATACGCAAACTCTTGCATGTCGTAATCAGCCATTGCAATAACGGTGCTACTGAAAGTATTGGTTTCAATAATATCGGCACCTGCTTCTAAATATTGTTTGTGAATACCAATGATAATTTCTGGTTGAGTGATACTAAGCATATCATTGTTGCCCTGTACATCGGTATGCCAATCTTTAAAACGCTCACCACGATAATCTGCTTCTTGCAGTTTATGGCGTTGAATCATGGTACCCATTGCACCATCAATAATTAATATTCTTTTTTCTAGTTCTTGTTTGATGCTTGACATACTAATATTTTTTTAAACCACAAAGGCCAGAGGCACAAAGTAGCTGAACGAAAATGTTGAGTATTGTTTTGTAGTACAAATGTGTCCTTCGACTACGCTCAGGACTTGTTAAACTTTGTAAACGAGAAATAATCTGTGGAGAATTTGCAGAGATGATTTTCGTTTATTAGTTCAGTTTTAAACCTGTACTTGCAGGCCGAACAATAAACAAATCTGCCTGCGAAAGCAAATGTATAA
>JAGOUF010000177.1 GCA_018061385.1 Chitinophagaceae bacterium
AAATCTGTATGTTGTTCTGGCACATATTTACCACGGGTTTGTGTACCTTTTAAAAATCCTTTTCCTACTAAGCCACCAGAACCAATGGCAATTTTACTTTGACGAACATTGTAATCGTCTGGTTTTCGTTGAGGTTTTTTAGGATTTGTAATTGCATGTTTGTTTTGGCTACAATCATAATCTTTACCAACCATGCTATAGATACGTGTACTTTGATAGCACTCAAATACATTGTTAAAAATATAAGGCACTGCAAAACGCTGAGCTCCTACACAAACTACCCAAATGGTAATAATAATGGTTAATAATTTTTTCTGCCGTTTGATTTGCTTTCTTAAAAAATAGATGGTTAATGCAGCCAAACCTGTTAAAATAATGGCTAAAACGTTGGGTTCTAACAGTAAAGTTGCTACTACCAACACTGCAAATGAAAATCCTATAATTAGTAAATCTGGTGGCAAACCTTCTCTATACATTACAATAAAGAATGTAAGATAAACCAATGCCAAGCCCATTTCGTGTTGAGCAATAGATAATACTGCTGGAGTTAATGCAATAACACCTGCAATAATTTGAGATTTCAGTTTGGTAAAATCTGTTTCTTGTCTTGACAGCAGTTTTGCCAATGCCAATGCTGTAAAGATTTTACACAATTCGGCAGGTTGTAAATTAAATCCACCACCTAATGGAATCCAGCTTTTGCTACCATTAATATTTTTACCCAATACAAATGTTGCCAGCATTAATAAAATACCCAATGCATAAAAAAGATTGGCAAAGGCTGTAAATAATTTACTATCGCTTAATAAAATAAATGTTGCAGCAATAATACAAATGCCAGTAAAAAAAAATTGTTTACTGTAATTGGTAGTTCCACCTAAAAAAGATTGCAAAACATTTACACCTGGTTTATATTCAACCATAAAAATGCAAAGGATGCCAATTGCAACCAAAATAGCATATAGCCATACTACAATAGAGTCTATACCTTGTGAATTTTTATGAAGATTTTTACTCATGGGTTGGTGCTGTCTTTCTTTTTCTTTTTTTCTGTTGGAACCAACATTGGTGATTTTTGAGGAATTGAATCATTGTCTCCACTTCCTTTTTTATTGGGTTCAGCTTCTGGATCGAAAGTTGTTTTTACATAGGTAGCACTATCGGCTTCAGCTTCTTGCTTTTCAATCAATTCCTTTTCTCTTTCTCTAACAACTCTAAGTGAGTCTTTTCTATAGTACCAATTTTTTATGGCTGCTGGTATTAAATCAACTTTAGAAAATGCTTCCACTTTTTTGGCATTCTCGGTAGTAAGTGTATCGTTTAAATATTTTTCAATCATATAAGCTGCAACAGGGCCAGCCCAAGTACCTCCATAACCAGAGTTTTCAACAACAACAGCCACAGCAATTGTAGGATTGTCTTTTGGAGCAAACGCAGTAAATACAGCATGGTTTTTACCATGAGGATTTTGAGCAGTACCTGTTTTTGCACAATATTTTACTCCTGGAATATTAATTCTTGCAGCTGTACCATAAATGGTTACATCTTCTAAACCATCATTAATTGCTTGATAAACACTATCAGCAATATGGGTTACTTCATGCTTACGTCTAAATTTAGAAAGATAAACCGTGTCTTCAATTTCTTCATTTTCTATACTATCTACAAAATGTGGGGTGTAGTAATATCCTTTATTGGCAATAATGCACATTAAATTGGCCAATTGTAAAGGTGTTGCAGTCATTCTATCTTGCCCAATACCCAAGGTTAAAATGTTGCAACTTTTCCAACGTGCAAAACCACCAAAATCTCTGTTATATCTTCCTGTATCTGGAATACTTGCTTTTACTTCTCCTGGCAAATCAACACCCAATGGAACACCTAAGCCAAACGCATTCATGTATTCTCTCCATTTTAAATAACCAGCTTGTGGGTTAGAATAATTTGGATTATCCACTGCCATTCTAAAAATATGTGTAAAATAAGAGTTGCAAGAATTTGCTAAAGCCAAGCGTAAATTGGCAGCATGGCCACCACCAGCATGTGTACATTTTACAGCTTTACCACAATTGTAATAAGCCCCGCCACATGCAAATCCATACGATGGAGTAATTAATCCTTCGTCTAAAGCAACTAAGCCACCCAAAGGTTTAAATGTAGAACCTGGAGGATATTGACCTTTGATTGCTCTGTTTAGTAATGGACGAGCAGTATCCATTAACATTCGTCCAAAGTTTTTTCTTCTTTCAGATCCAGTTAAACTATTGGGGTTGTAACTTGGGCTGCTAACCATGGCAATAACACTACCAGTTTTTGGATTTATAGCTACAGCACTACCAATTTTATTTTGCAATAATTTTTCTGCAAGTTGTTGCACTTCAATATCTATACTTGTATATAAATTTCTTCCAGCAATAGGCAAAGTATCAAACAATCCATTTTCATAGCTTCCCTGAATTCTGCTTTTATTATCTCTAATAAAACGCTTAATACCTCTTTGTCCCATTAATACTTTTTCGTAGGTTCTTTCTAAACCATTCAAACCTGTATAATCGCCCATTTCATAACCCTCTTCTCTATGTCTTCTTAAAAAAGAAGTATCCACTTCTCCAAGATAACCCAATACAGCAGCAGCAGTATTGTAAGGGTAGCTTCTTACACTTCTTTCTTGTAAAACAAAACCAGGAAAACGATACATGTTTTCATTAAGTTTTGCATAGGTTTCTGGGTTTAGCAATGCTTCAAAAACACTCGGTTTAACAGATGTATTTTTAAACCTAGCATCTAAAATTCGTTTTTTATATTCGGCAGTATCAATTTGTAACAATTTGCATAAAGTAAAAGTATCAACAGCTTTGGCTTCGCTAGGTGTTACTACCAAATCAAACATGATTGTATTTTCTAAAATAGCTCTTTTCTTAATATCGAAAATAATACCTCTATCAGGATAAAGTACTTTACGATAAATGGCATTGTTATCAGCCATGATTTTATACTTAGAAGAAAAAACTTGTAAGTTGATTAGCTGACCAGTAATGATTACAAAAACAGTTACAAAAATTATTTGTATAACCCTGCTTCTGCTTTGATTATAAACCGACATAGTTATTGAATACGAAGTAAGAAAAGTGAAGTACTAAGTAGATACTGCAAATTTGGAGATTGTGTTTGGATGTAGCAATTATAATTGCTTAAAAAGTTATTCATACCTGTTAACAAGGATGCGTTTTTTTAAAGGTTATGAACGTTGAATTGAAATACTAACAAGTGTTGTTCAAAAAATCACTCGATTGCACAACAAAAAACAGCCACAATAATTGCCATAATTTCATTTTACTGTATTTTCACGGCTCAATTTTAAAAGCGTAACCAATAATATTATGGCAGAAGTTATTTTAATGCCCCGTTTAAGTGATACCATGACTGAAGGTGTTATTGCAGCATGGCATAAAAAAGTAGGTGAAACAGTTAGCAAAGGCGATCTTTTAGCAGAAATAGAAACTGATAAAGCCACGATGGAATTAGAAAGTTATCAAAATGGAACTTTGTTACATATTGGTACACCAAATGGAGGAAAATTACAAGTAAACGATTTGTTGGCAATTATTGGCAAAGCTGGTGAAGATGTTACTGCTTTGGTTGCACAACACGACGGAAGTGCTACATCTACAGTGCATGTAGAAGCCCCTGCAGCAGTAGCCATAAAAACAGAAGTTAAAAACGATACACCAACAAGTACTGCAACTACAACAATAGATGTAAGTGCTATGGAAGAAGTTGTATTAATGCCTCGTTTAAGCGATACAATGACTGAAGGTGTGATTGCTGGATGGCAAAAAAATGTTGGCGATATTGTAAAAAAAGGAGAAGTATTGGCTGATATTGAAACAGATAAAGCTACTATGGAATTGGAAAGTTATAAGGATGGCGTTTTATTGTATCAAGGAGCAAAAGCTGGAGAAAAAATATTGGTAAACGATTTATTGTGTATAATAGGTAAAGAAGGATTGGATGTAAATGCAATTGTTGCTGCCGTAAAAAGTGGTGTATCTTCAACACCTGCAACACAAGTAACAGAACCAGTAGCTGAAGCTCCAAAAGCAATAGCAACAACCGCTTCAGCACCTGTACAATTAGCAGAAGTTGTAAATGAGGGTAGAATTTTTGCTTCTCCATTGGCTAAAAAATTAGCTGCCGATAAGGGCATTGATTTGAAATATGTAAAGGGAACTGGAGATGGAGGAAGAATTACAAGAACCGATGTTGAAGCTTATACACCAACTGCAACAGTTGCTACACCTGCTACTTCTGTAGCTCAAGAAGTTGTAAAAACTGCTACTCCAATTGTACAAGCAAGTGGTATAGAAAGTTTTGATGAAGTGCCAGTTAGCCAAATGCGTAAAGTAATTGCACGTAGATTAAGTGAAAGTTTATTTACTGCTCCACATTTTTATTTAACCATGAGTATTGATATGGATGCTGCAGTTGCTGCACGTACCAAATTAAATGCAGATGGTAAAACAAAAATTAGCTTTAATGATTTGGTGTTAAAAGCTACAGCAGTTGCTTTAAAACAACATCCAAAAGTTAACAGTAGTTGGTTGGGCGATAAAATTAGATACAATCACCACGTAAATATTGGTGTTGCAGTTGCTGTAGATGAAGGTTTATTGGTACCAGTTGTACGATTTGCAGACACGTTAAGTTTAACGCAAATTACAGCTCAGGTAAAAGACTATGCCCAAAAAGCAAAAGAGAAAAAATTACAACCATCAGATTGGGAAGGCAGCACATTTACAATTTCTAATTTAGGAATGTACGGCATAGATCAATTTACTGCAATTATAAACCCGCCAGATGCTTGCATTTTAGCAGTTGGAGGAATAAGCCAAGTGCCTGTTGTAAAAAATGGTGCAGTTGTACCAGGTAACGTAATGAAAGTTACTTTAAGTTGTGATCATAGAGTTGTTGATGGTGCAACCGGATCGGCATTTTTGCAAACGCTTAAAAGCTTACTTGAAGAGCCATTAAGAATGATGCTATAAATATATTTCGTATATAGATTTAAAGAAGCCTTTAACAATGTTAAAGGCTTCTTTTTTATGTAGATAAATGGATTAAAATTTACTGAATAATTTTTGCAAATCTTGTAAAAATTTTAGATTTCTCTTTTACCTATTTGAAAACTTTTTGCAATTAAATCGGCCAAACCTTTTGAGCCCAATTTTTCACTTATATTTTTTCTATGCGTTTTTATTGTAAGCTCACTTAAAAATAAAAGCCCTGCAATTTCTTTACTGGTTTTACCCATTGCAATGAGAGATATAATTTCTCTTTCTCTTTTAGAAAGTTTAAGTTGATTGGTGAAGGGATCTTTAACAGGGTTTATTTGCATAACATTTGGATCAATATATTGCTTGTTTAATTGCATGTGCTTAATTGCATCTTCTAATATTTCTTTACCAGAAACCTTTAGTACGTAACCATTGCCTCTAAATGAACCTATGTTTAAACCAATATCTATAGGTTGATACATAGATACTATAACAATTTTTATGTTGGGATATTGTTTTTGTATTTCTGGCATTACTTCTAATCCATTGTATGGAGGAAGATTTACGTCAAGTAATAAACAATCAATTGTATTTACTTTTAAATGCTCATACAATAAAGGAATAGTTGAAGCAATAAAACACAATTCTAACTGTTCATTTTTAGCAATAATATTACTCATGCCTTCGGCAAATAAAACATGATCATCGGCAATGCCAATTTTATATTTTTCCATCTGTA
>JAGOUF010000178.1 GCA_018061385.1 Chitinophagaceae bacterium
ATGGTAAAGTTAAAATAGATGCAGCTGCACTCAATGTAGCTTCTACTTTAATTACATTGCTATAAGTTGTTCCACTTACAACTTTTGTACTACCTTTTTCTTTAACGGTGTAAACTATATTTACTGTTGCAGATGTGATACCTCCAGGTAAACCTGTTAAACCTGTTAATATTTGAGAAGTATTCCAAGTGCCATTCACTTCTTTATCATCTTTTAAAAACAACAATTCCAATCCTTGTCCACTGAGCGTTCTAAAATTATAATAATCGCTATTGGTTTTGTTGTAGTATTGGTTGGTGCCATTGTTGCCCTCAATTACTTTATAACTTCTTGTTGCAGCAGTTGTATCTCTATTACTTACTGTGTATTTAACAGTAGTACTAGTTGTGCCTCCTGTAGTTATTTTATAAGTCCAATTAGAACCTGCTGTACTAGGAAAATAATTATCAGTAGAAGTTCCTCCACTGTCGTTTTTCTTACAGCCTCCTAGCACCAATAAAAATGCAATAAACGAGTACAAAATTTTTTTCATGATTTTTTCAGTTGTTTGGTAAAGATACTAGTTTGATTTATAGAGTTCAATTATGTTAAAACGGCTGTTTTAGAAGTAAATTATAAAAGCATCCATATTTTTTTTACATCTTTTATGTAATTCTTCAAAAAATACCATCTAGTGGGTATTCTTTTATAAAATTATTTCAATTATGCAACAGTTAACATTTGTTTTATTATTCATTTCAACAAGTTTATTTGCTCAGCAACAAAAAAATAGCATTCAAGTAAATACTCAATTAACCGATGCAAATGTATATTATGGTTATGGTGCAGAGTTGTTACATAAAGGCAAAGCAAGTATTGGTATTGGTCAATACGAAGTAGTGTTAAATAATATTAGCACCACTTTAGATCAAAAAACAGTACAAATAGCTTGTCCCGAAAATCTAGTTTTGTTGAGTTATAAATACAATACTAAAGTAGATAATACACCACCTCCACCAAATCCATTGTATAAAAAAATGGAAGACAGTATTAAAGCTTTTCAAAAGCAAATTGCCGCCAATACCCAAGAACAAACTGTAACCGAAGAACTGTTAACCAAAACATCAAAAATTGTAGATGGCTATACAGCATTACCAGAAAAAACAATTAATACAGCCGATATATTAAAGTTGATAGAATTTTATAATGGAAAAATTCAATTGTATCGCAATTCTGTGTATGCACTAAAAATAAAATCAACCGATATACAAGAACAAATCAGTGAAATTTACTCACGTATGAGTGATTTGAAAAGAAAGGATGGAGTGTACAGTGCCAAATATTCTGGACAGCTTATTTTACAAGTACTAACAAAAGAAGCTACAACTGCCGATATTGCTGTATCCTATTACACACAAAGAGCAGGTTGGGTGCCAACATACGATATGAGGGTAAAAACAATCGACAACTCTTTTAAGCTTGTATACAAAGCATCTGTAAGTCAAACAACAGGTTTAGATTGGAAGCAAACCAAACTTACTTTAAGCACCAATAATCCAAATTTAGGCACCAACATTCCAGTACTAAACCCTTGGAATTTACAATTGTATGTTCCAGGTGTTTATGCAGATATGCAAAAAGGGAGAGCTGTAGCTGCTGCAAATACATACAATAGAGCACAAAGTATGCAAGTAGATGAAGTTGTTGTAAGAGGTTATGATGCAAAAAAAGAATCGTATGCAGGTTCTGTAAAAAGCATTACAGCAAGCGATATTAGTAGTTATACTACACTTAACGAAAGCCAACTATTTACAAGTTTTGAAATTGATTTACCTTACGATATTCCTAGCGATGGAACAGGTTATAGTGTTACAATTAAAGATGAAAAAATTAATGCAACCTACAAACATTACGGTATTCCTAAATTAGATAAAGATGCTTTTTTATTGGCTGAAATTAGCAATTGGGAAAGCTTAGATTTATTGCCAGGAGAAGCAAATATTATTATGGACAATGTGTTTTTAGGAAAATCTTTTATAGATCCAAACACAACAATGGATACTTTAAATCTTTCTTTAGGTAGAGATAGAAGAGTTGCAATAAAGCGTTTATTGATAAAAGAAAATAGTAAAACCAGATTTATAGGAAGCAATAAAATTGAAACCTTTACGTATGAAATTACTGTTAAGAACAATAAAAAAGAAGCTGTAAATATGATATTGAAAGATCAGTTTCCTATTAGTAAAACAAAAGAAATAGAAGTAACATTAGACGACAATGGCAACGCCGAAGTAAATGAAGAATTGGCATCGGTAAACTGGAAAATTAGTTTGCAACCTGGCGAACAAAAAAAATACAGATTTACTTATAGCGTTAAATATGCAAAAGATAAAAAGATTGTAAACCTGCGATAAATTTTTTTTATAGTTCAGTTGTTACAACAGCATATAAAGTAAATACTTTGTATGCTGTTTGTTTTTGTAAAAATGGGAATAAGTTTTTTGCAATAGCAATCAATTTTTTTTGTTTCTTAGAGCAATAAATTTTTTGAATGAAAACATTGTTTACTGCACTAATAATTAGCTTTTTTTGTTTTGCTTGTAAAGAAACCAAAAAAGAGAAAAAGTTTGATGAAGAAACCTATGAAAAAAGCAAAGAAAGCTTGGCTGATAAAGAAAAAAACAACCCCGCCAGGTTTTTAATTGTTGACAATAAAGATAGAAAAAATATTATTGGGCAAACAGTAGTTATTGGGCATTTATTCAATAAAGCAACCGTTTGTACCTATAAAGATGTTGAAGTAAAATTGAGCTTTTACAGTAAAACTGGTGTTAAGTTAGATGAGGGAATGGAAACCATTTATGAAACAATTCCTCCTGGAGAAAAAGTAAAATTTAAAACTAAATATTTTGCACCAAAAGGTACCGATAGTGTTGCTGTGCAGGTACTAAAAGCAACAGGAGAAGTAAAGCAGTAGTTGCTTTTAATCATTTCCTGATTCTTCAGCAATGCTTTTAATTACTTGATCTAATTCTAGTGTAGATTTTTCTAATAAACTAACAATTTCTTTATTTTCTTCAGTAAAACTTTTTGTATCGAACAAGGAAATTAGGCCTATTATATTGGCTACAGGTTTTCTAAGTTGATGAGAGTTTTTGTGTGCAATATTTCGCAGCTTAATTTCTTTAGAGATGACATTCGTTAAATCTTCTGTTAGTGTGAACTGGCAAGTACGATTTTTAAAAGTTAAACTGTGAGAATATTGCCTTACGTACATTTCAGAGCCATCTTTCTTAATTAATTTACAAATACCAGAATCTGAAAATATGTTGTGATTTATAATGCCAGATTCTGTATTACTTTCTACTTCTGTGGCAATAACAATTTTATCAACTTTCATCGACAAGAATTCTTCTCTGCTATAACCATATTTTGATACTGCAGATTTATTGACTGCTAAAAACTGAAGTGTTTCAGTATCATAAATCCACATAGAAGTAGGATTGTGTCTAAACAAACTTAAGTAGCTATTTAAACTTTCGTTTAGTTTTTTATTGTGTTTTTGAAGTAAAAGAAACAGGGAGATCGACATTACCGTAATAAAGAAAATGCCCTTATACATTTCTGCATAATGAAATTCTTGATTGGGAATATCTCCAAATAAAACATACAATAATTTACCAGAAAATATAATCCAAGAAATGCCCACCACAAAAATGATGAAGGTTATTTTAATTTCAGATTTTAGTGAGGCAAATTTCATATCTCGTTAGAGTTGAGTTTAAATATAAATAAATTTTTCTATTTCATTACAAACTCAAATTTTTCTCCATCAAACAATCCTTTGTCACTCAATTTTAAATAGGGAATTACCAGTAAAGCCATAAAGCTCAAAGTCATAAAAGGTGCAATTAACGTGCTGCCTAAATCGTCTTTAGTCATTTTGTCAATTGCTGTATAAGCATTGGCAATTTCGTATCCATCATTGGCACTCATTAAACCAGCAATTGGTAAGCCCAATACCATTTCTTTCTTAGAGCCAGTTGTGGCCACAGCACTTACGCCACCCTTTTCTTTTATTACCAAGTTAATGGCTTTGGTTAAACTTTCATCATCGCAACCAACAGCAACAATGTTATGACTATCGTGTGCAACAGATGATGCCATTGCTCCATGTTTTAATCCAAAGTTTTTAATGAAACATTTTGCAATGGGTGCATTGTTGTATCGGTTTACCACCACCATTTTCAACATATCTTGTTCAACATTACTCACCAATTTATGATCAATTATTTTGCCTGGCAACATTAATCTATTGGTAATTAATTGTCCATCTAAAGCTTCAATTACAGGAATATTTCCATTCACATTTAAATATTCATTTACATTAATTTGTAATTGATCTTGTTTTATTTCATCACAATTAAATTGATTAATAGGTGCAACAGCAACAGATTGTATAAATGACTTTCCTTTTTCTGCTACCAATATTCCATTAATATATGTTTGAAGAATATTAAACTTTTTTAAATCTTCAACAACAATAAAATCTGCGGAATCACCATTTTGCAATAAGCCAACTTTCATTTGATAATGTACAACAGGGTTTAAACAAGCAGCTTTTAATACTTTAAAAATATCAATGCCTTTTGCAACTGCCCTTGCACAAAGTTGATTGATATGACCAACAGCTAAACTATCTGGATGTTTATCATCACTACAAAACATAATGCTATCTGCATAATCATTCAATAAATCAATCAATGCTTCAAAATTTTTAGCAGCACTTCCTTCACGAATAATAATTTTCATTCCATATTTCAACTTATCCAATGCTTCTTCTTTTGTAAAACATTCATGGTCGGTACTAATGCCAATTTTGCCTTCACCCAAACCTGCTTCAATGTATTGTTTGGCTTTATCACCTCTCAATCCTGGTGCATGGCCATCAACAGGTTTTCCCAATTGCCATGCAGCTTCTAACTTTTTCATTACTTCTTCATCCTTAAACAATACTCCTGGAAAGTTCATCATTTCACTCAAATAAATTACTTCTTCTCTTTCTAAAAGAGATCTAACATCATCACTATTTAATACAGCTCCTGCAGTTTCAAATGTAGTAGCTGGCACACAGCTTGGAGCTCCAAAATTAAATTTAAAATTTACTTTTTTCCCATTGTCAATCATAAATTCAACACCTTTCATTCCACAAACATTGGCAATTTCATGAGGGTCGCTAATGGTTGCAACTGTTCCATGCACTACAGCCAAACGTGCAAATTCGCTTGGCACAAGCATACTACTTTCTACATGCACATGGCTATCAATAAAACCTGGTAAAATATATTGTGTTGCTTGCTCATTGGGTGTATGAACAATGCTTGTGATTTTTCCATTTTCTACAACAACCTTTCCAACAAAAATTTGTTGATGCACTACATCTACAATATTTCCTGAAATTGAATATGCATGTTGTTCCATAATATTTTATTAAAATTGAAGGATTAAAAATTTGGATTGTTTCCTTAATATATATTTGAATATAAATATAAAATTATGATGAAAAAGTTACCACTGTTTATTTTTTCTATATTGATTGCGACAATCAGTATGGCACAAACAGTTGAAGAGGTGATTGGTAGATTTATTGACGGCAACGGAGGAAAAGAAAAATTAACCAGTATAACAAGTTTACAGGTTGAAAGTGTTTTGAACTTAGAACAAATGGGTCTTACTGTAAACATTACCAATATTAAAGAGCATAAAAAACTTTTTCGTATTCAAAGCTCAAGCTCAATGAGTGAAGGAT
>JAGOUF010000179.1 GCA_018061385.1 Chitinophagaceae bacterium
GGTTGCAATTATGCACTTGGTAGTTTATGTTGGCTTTATCATTATCAATATTGAAGTATTAGAAATTGTGTTAGATGGTTTGTTCAATCAGCATAGATTATTTGCAGGCCTTATTCCTGTTGGTTTGTACAGTTTTTTGATAAATGTGTTTGAAATTTTAGCAGTTGGTGTAACGCTGGCTTGTATTATTTTTTTAGTGAGAAGAAATGTAATTAAACTTAAAAGATTTATCAGTAAAGATTTAAACGGATGGCCAAAAAGTGATGCAAACTATATTCTTATAACAGAAATTGTATTGATGAGTTTATTTCTAATCATGAATGCAACCGATACATTGTTACAAAAAAATGGAGCAGAACATTACACACATAATTTAACAGGTAATTTTATTTTCTCCTCTCTGTTACATCCATTGTTTGAAGGATTAAGTACTAGCAATTTAATAGTTGTAGAAAGGGTTTGTTGGTGGTTGCATATTGCAGGCATATTTGCGTTTTTAAACTACTTACCATATAGCAAACATTTACATGTTATACTGGCTTTTCCAAATGCATATTTTGCAAGGTTAGAACCACAAGGCAAAATGAAAAATATGCCAGCCATTCAAAATGAAGTATTGTATGCTATGCAACCAGAAATGGCACCAACCGATGCTGCACCTCCTGCAAGTTTCGGAGCCAAAGATGTATTTGATTTAACTTGGAAAAATTTATTAGATGCATACAGTTGCACAGAGTGTGGACGTTGCACTGCTGCTTGTCCTGCAAATATCACAGGTAAAATACTTAGCCCTAGAAGTATTATGATGAAAACGAGAGATCGTTTAGAAGAAGTAGGTAAAAATATTACAACCAATAAAGAATTTAAAGACGATAGTAAAAGCTTGTTACACAACTATATTACTGTTGAAGAATTAAGGGCTTGTACCTCTTGTAATGCTTGTGTTGAAGCTTGCCCTGTAAGTATTTCTCCTTTAGATATTATTGTTGAATTGAGAAGAAATTTAATTATGGAAGAAAGCAATGCTCCACAAGAGTGGAACAGCACTTTCAGCAATATTGAAAACAATTTTGCACCATGGAAATTTAGTCCAGATGAAAGAGATAAATGGGCAGAAGAATTGGCTGAAGCTTAATTGTGGATTGAATTAGCTATTGACTGTTTCTAGCCTTGACGCAAGCCAACTGTTTTTTGCAGGCACAATCCATTGAGTTAATAAATCTTTCTTGGTAGCAACCAAATTATTAAAGTACAAAGTGTCTGACGTAATAAAATTATTTTCTAAAGCATAGCTTAATTGAGCCAATGGCAATATTTGTACTTTATCTTTAACAATAAATGCTAGGCTTTGTCTATCAAACATATTTATACTAAAAGTTTCTTCTATTTGTTTAATTACTCTAACAGATGAATCTGTACTACAACCACCCACAGTTACATTGGCTTCGTCGGCAATCATTACAATAAACTGACCAAAAAATAAGTTTGCATAACCTTTTACTGCTGCACCATGGCTTTGCCATTTGGCAATAAATGTTGACAACATTGTTTCAATTTCAAATGCTTCTGCTATACTGAATAAACGACTACTTTGATAAATCCAAACTTTTGAATTGTTTGTAAAGTCTTGAGGAATGTTATGTTGAAAGTTAATATCCATAATTTTTAATTTATGTTGTTTTGTCATCGTTGTTATAAGTGGCATAAAAATATGCACCTACAATGGCTGCCAATATTTTAAATACTAAATTTTTTAATGCAAAGGTTTCTGAAAAATCCAATGTTTTAAACAAAGCATCGTAGGCAACATCAACCAACAACAATACAGGCAATAAAACTAAAATTGCAAGTATAAATTTTTTAATCTTAAAATTTTTCACAGAAGAATAGTTTAATTTTTTTCTTTTTGTTGGGAGTTTATTAATGCCATAAAAAATCCAAAAAAACTAGTTTTAAATAGTACTCCTAATAAATATTTGTATAAAACAAAATCTACTTCTTTAAACTTGCCCAAAACCCAATCAAACAAAAAAGAAATTGTTCCAAATACAATAGCATACGCAAAAAACTTAGTCCAAGTAAAATGCTTAAATATTTTTTTCATACTAGTCATTATTCAACCATTGAAAGAGCAATCATTTCAGCTATATCCAATACTTGCACATCACTTTCTTTTTCTTTTGTTTTTACTCCATCCGTCATCATAGTATTGCAAAAAGGGCAAGCAGCTGCAATAAATGAAGCTCCTGTGGCTAGGGCTTCTTCGGTACGTTCAATATTAATTCTTTTATTTCCAGGCTCATCTTCTTTAAACATTTGTGCACCACCAGCACCACAGCATAAACCATTGCTTTTGCAACGCTTCATTTCAACCAATTCGGCATCTAAGGCTTCTAAAACTTTTCTAGGTGCTTCATAAATATTGTTGGCTCTGCCTAAGTAGCAACTATCGTGGTACGATATTTTTTTGCCTTTAAATTCTCCACCTTCTTTTAATTTTACTTTGCCTTCATCAATTAATTGTTGCAATAAAGTGGTATGATGAATGACTTCATAATTTCCTCCCAATTCTGGGTATTCATTTTTTAGGATATTAAAGCAATGTGGGCAAGTAGTAACAATTTTTTTAATACCATAACCATTTAATACTTGAATATTTTGGTAAGCCATCATTTGAAATAAAAATTCATTTCCTGCTCGTCTTGCTGGGTCTCCAGTACAAGCTTCTTCTTTACCCAATATGGCAAATTTCAATCCTACTTTTTGTAAAATAGTAGCAAATGCTTTCGTTATTTTTTGTGCACGTTGATCAAAGCTTCCTGCACAACCTACCCAAAATAATACATCTGGCGATTCTCCATTTGCCATCATTTCGGCCATTGAAGGTACTTTCATACTTTAAAAATTATGCAACGAAATTAAGGTAAATTGAGTAAGGGAAAATGCTTTGTGTAACTGTGTATTCAACATTGTTTTTTAATACAATAAATTAGAACAGTTTCATTCCATAATGACCAATTGTTGTAAAAATTATACAACGAGAAAGCACACCTAAGCAACACCACATGGCCAACTTGTGCATGTTTACATTAAAGCCAACACCAACAGCAATACTTACTGGTGCACCAACAGTAAATGTGCCTAAAATGCCTAAGCCAACTATACCATATTTATCCCAAAGCTTGTGTGCTAAATTGGGTTTCTTTTCTTTAACAATGGCTTTAGGTTTTCTAAACTTTGCTACTATTTTTTCAATTTTTTCTCCCAAAAATGCAGCAACAAAAACACCTACAATTCCACCAACTAAGCTTGCTGCAAATATTACCCAAGGAGATAACCCAAATGCAAAACCTGCTGGTATAGCAGCATAAATTTCGAATGTTGCTAAGCCTGCAACTGTAAGTATTTTATACATCATAATTGTATTCTTTGTTGCAATGATATGCTATAGCCAATAAAAAATCTCTTTAGGTTTAGCTAAAGAGATTTTTTTAACGTATTGATGAAATGAATTATATATTATGCAGATGCTTTCATTTTTTTTATGGCTTCTGTAAACTTTGGTAATACCTCAAAAGCATCGCCCACAATTCCATAATCCGCAGCTTTAAAAAACGGAGCTTCTGGGTCTTTATTAATTACAACAATTACTTTACTTCTGTTTACACCAGCTAAATGTTGTATTGCACCACTAATGCCTACAGCAATGTATAAGTTGGGTGCAATTTGTACACCAGTTTGTCCAACATGTTCATGGTGAGGTCTCCAATGTGCATCACCTACTGGTCTGCTACAAGCAGTTGCTGCTCCCAATTCTTTTGCTAAGTCTAAAATAATTCCCCAATTTTCTGGTCCTTTTAAACCTCTACCACCACTTACAACAATGTCAGCTTCAGTTAAAGGTACTTCGCCACTTACTTTATTTACTGCAGCTACTTTTACTTTGGCGGCATCTACAGCAATATTTAATGCTACAACTTCAGCTGTACCATCGGTTGCAACAGTTTTATAACTATTCGGATTTAATGAAATAACTTTAATAGATGACGCAATACCAATGTTGGCAAATGCTTTACCACTAAATACAGTTTTTTTAACTGTAAAACCATTGCTAATATCTGGTAAAGCACAAGCACCAGCAACTAAGCCAGCTTTTAAACGAGCTGCAACTCTTGCTGCAACTGCTTTACCTGTTTGGTTGTGAGAAAAAATAATTACACTGGCATTGGTTGCTGTAGCAGCTTCTGCAATAACCTTTGCAAATACTTGAGCATCTACATGGTTTAAGCTTTCGTTAGCAATTTGATGTACTTTGGTAACACCATATTTACCCAAAGTGGCCAAATCGTAACCAACTGTTCCCAATACCAATGCTTCGGCAGTTGTATTCAATTGTTTGGCAACATCGGCACCATATGTTAAGGCTTCGAAAGATGATTTTTTTATATGATTATCGGCTTGATCTACAAATATTAATACTGACATTTGAATGAATTTGTTTGTTGAATTTTTAATGTTGAATTCATGTATCCACTATTCTTTTTTAAAATAGTATTACATCAATACTCTACTTAAATGGCTTTTGCTTCCTCGTGTAATAAGCGTACCAATTCTTCTACATTGTCTGCATCTACCAATTTAACACCAGCTTTTGCAGGTGGTAATTCATAGGTTACAATAGAGGTTAATGTATCTGCAGCAGTTGCTTCAACTACTTTTAAAGGTTTAGTACGTGCAGCCATAATGCCTCTCATGTTTGGAATACGTTGTTCTGCTACTCCTTTTTGGCAACTAACTACAACAGGTAATGCAACTTCATTTACTTCTTCTCCACCTTCAATTTCTCTATTAATTGTTGCAGTTGTACCATTTAATTCAAACTTGGTTGCTAAAGAAATGTATGGAGCATCAATTAATTCTGCCACCATTCCACCAATAGAAGAACCATTGTAGTCTAACGTTTCTTTACCAGTAAAAACAATATCGTAAGCACCCTGTTTAGCAATTTCTGCAATTTGTGCAGCAATATAATAACTATCGTTGCTTTCTGCATTTACTCTAATGGCTTCATCGCCGCCCAATGCCAATGCTTTTCTAATTACAGGTTCTGCACTTGCGTCGCCCACTGTAATTAAATGAATGGTAGTGCTTGCATCTTTTTCTTTTAATTCAATGGCTTTAACCAAAGAGTACCATTCGTCATAAGGATTGATAATCCATTGTACACCTGCATCATCAAATTTTGTATTGCCATTTGTAAAGGCAATTTTAGAAGTAGTGTCTGGTGTTTTACTTACACAAACTAAAATTTTCATATTGTAATCTGTTAATTAAAAAGTATAAAATAATAAATAGTTGCATAAACAACTAATACAAAGATAAGGTTGTTTTATTTTCGGCAAAGTTTATTGAAAAAAATATTGCAATTGTATGTAGAACATGAAATAATTGCAGATTTAATAGAATAGTGGGTAGTTTGCACGTTATTAGAATATATTTTATGCAAACAGATTCAATAATTTATCATGTAACTACTCAACAAGAGTGGTTGCAAGCAAAGGAAATAGGATTTTATACTACACCATCATTGGCTATTGAAGGGTTTATACATTGTAGTACACAAAAACAAGTAAAAGGGGTATTGGAAAGATATTTTGTTGGAAAAACCAATTTGGTTGAATTGGTAATTGATACAAAAAAGCTAACGCATGAACTGAAATATGAAATTGCACCTTCTATAAATGAGGCATTTCCACACATATATGG
>JAGOUF010000180.1 GCA_018061385.1 Chitinophagaceae bacterium
AAAAATTCAACCATAATTGAAGAAATTGGAAGTTATGTTGATGGGAAAAAAGCAGCCATTGAAGCAAAAGATAAAGCCCCAATAGATTATAGAGCTGAATATATGAAAGATGATTACAACAATATTCATGATATTGGTTATGGCAATGGAGATGTTATGGGTGGAACACCAATGCATGGAACGCATGTAAGTGGCATTATTGCAGCACAACGCAACAATGGTATTGGTATGGATGGGGTTGCAGAAAATGTACAAATTATGGCTTTAAGAGTTGTACCTGATGGCGATGAATATGATAAAGACATTGCCTTAGCAATTTTTTATGCTGTGGATCATGGTGCTAAAATAATTAACATGAGTTTTGGAAAATCTTACTCCCCTGAAAAAAAATGGATTGATAGTGCAGTACGTTATGCAGCCCAAAAAGATGTCTTGATTTTGCATGCAGCTGGCAACGATTCAAAAGATATTGATGTTGCAGAAAATTATCCAAACCCTTATTATTTATATACCAACGAAAGAGCACCCAATTTTATGACCATTGGTGCAAGCAGCGATCCTAAAGTTTCTGGTTCTTTGGCTGCTGATTTTAGCAATTATGGCAAACAAACTGTTGATGTTTTTGCCCCAGGTGTTAAAATATATTCTACTTTACCGGGTGGCAATAATTATGGAAATTTAAAAGGAACAAGTATGGCAACCCCAGTAGTTTCGGGCATTGCAGCATTACTGCGTTCATATTTCCCCAATTTAACAGCTGTACAAGTTAAAGAAGCCATTGAAAAATCTGCAACTGTTGGTACAATAGAAATTGAAACTTTTAAACCTGGCACAACCGAGCCAATTGCATTAACAGAATTGTGTAGAACTGGTGGTTTTGTAAATGCTGCCAATGCTGTTGAATATGCTGCTAAAATGAATATCCCAACAAAAAAAACACCTATAAAAAAAGCAGTTAATGTAAGCAAAAAATCGAGTTTAAAAACCATGAAAACAAACCAATAATGGGCAAACCTTTAGCTACAACATATCCTATATTTTATAGCACTTATGTAAACAAAACAACTGGTAATTCTATTCAAGAGCTTATCGCAAATCATAGCCATACAATTCTTCAATTTATACAAGCAATTGAAAACAACAATGCCGATTTTGCTTATGCAGAAAATAAATGGACTGTAAAACAAGTTTTACAACACATGATAGATACTGAAAGAGTATTTGTTTATAGAATTTTGAGTTTTTCTCGTAAAGACGCAACTCCGTTGCCTGGTTTTGATGAAAATACTTATGCTGCAAATGCAGATGTACAACATAGAACTTTAGACGAATTAAAAGAAGAATTTAGTTTGTTAAGAAAGTCTTCGGATATTTTTTTTGCAAGCTTGCAAACAGAACAATTAGAAGCGATAGGTATAGCCAACAATAACTCTATTACAGTAAATGCATTGTGTTATATTGTTTTTGGACATGCACTACACCATATTGAAATACTTAAAGAAAGATATTTTAAGATATAGTTGTTACACAAAAAAGCACTTTTTTTAAAAAAGTGCTTTTTTGTGTATGCTTAATTTATTTACATCTTATACCAAATTGCAACAACACCAGCAATAGCTAAAACTATTGCATAAATCCACCAATAATCTTTAGGAGCTTCTTCTTCTTCAGGTGTTAATTCAATATCATCAAAATTGGGTTCTCTTGTGGTGCTTTGTATGGTTATTTTTTCTTCTTTATCAATTGGTGTATCTAATTGAATAGAAGCCACATAGTTGTTTAAAATATGTTCTTGTTCAAACTTAAAACTTCCGTCAGGTTGTTTAGAAAGTGTACCAATGCCTGGTAAAACTGCACCTTCGGCATGGCCAATATCTTGTTTTAGTTGGTAAGTAAATTCGTGAAATTGTTTAATGGCATCAATTTCATCAATGTGTAATTCTTTGGCTAAAAAATCGTAAAAAACTCTATCGGCTAATGCCGTTTCTGATTTATATAAAATTTTATTTTCAGGTGCATTCAATACTTTTAAATCGTTTGAAAAAAAAGCAGGCTCAGTAGCAATTGAAAAATTCCCAATTCCGGGCACACTTACTTTGTTGTGCTGTAATAAATATTTATGAATAATTGGATACATGTTTGTGATTTACCTAAACGAATATACAACACCTCCCAATACATTTAAACCCAAAACTTCATATTGGTTCCAACGTTGGTATTTACTATTCAATAAATTATTAAACTGTAACCACAAATTTAATTTTGGCATAATGGTATATTCAACTGCAGCTGTTAAATCTATTGCTGCGCTCAGCTTTTCTGTTTGCAAAGTTTTGGTTCTATACTTTGCTCCATCCCAAATAAATACATCACTTTTAATGTGCAAATCTTTCAACAATTTCCATTTTAAAGAACCCGTAATTTCAAATGGAATTAACCCAAACGGTTTATCATAATCACTTTTGGTAAATTGATAAATGTTGATTCCTGCTAAAAAAGAAAACTTCTCTTGAATATTGTATCCCAATTCTCCATGAATTTTAATTGCTTGAATATTTGAATCGCCAACAATTAAAAATGAACGTCCATCTTGTACATCATTTACAAACAAGGGCATATTTTGCATGCTCATAAAAGCAACTCTAGCATTGTACGTTAAATGTGTACCAGCAGAACCTTTAAAGCCTACAAACTGCTCACTAATATTGGTATTGAATAAATTTGTGGGCTGTTGTAACCAAGGATTTGTTGCAGCTAAGCTTTGATAACTGTTCTTTTGAAAATAACCCAACGAGCCGGCTTCAACAATAAATTTTTCTCCATTTATTTTTACTTCAGCAGTAACATTTGGCAACAACTTAGTTTCACTATTGTCCCATGTAGGTTGCAATCCTGCATGTACTTTCAAATTTTTTCCTTTATAAATTAATGCAGTATTTAGGTAAAATAAATTATTGGCAATACTTGCTTTGTTTGAATTGAAAGCAGTAAAATCTGCAGTTAAATCAACCAACAAAGAAAACTCTTTTGAGAATGCTTTGGTAACAGGAACTTTAGTAATTACATTAAATTCATTGGCATCTCTAGCATCAAAAAAATAATTAAAATTGATTGATGGCAGATAAGTTAATCCATAAGCATTGGGCTCTTTTCTTTTAAACATGGCTTGCAAGCCAATGGTATTGAATTGTTGTTTCAATGAATCTTTAGGAAGTACCAATGTATTGGGTAAATAACCATACTGATTTTGTGAAGAATTGGTAAAAAATAATTTTCCCAACCATTCATGATTACTTTTTGTTTGATAGTTACCATTAATGGCTAAAGCAGATTTTGAAAATTGTTGATCGGCTAAATTTCCTTTTGCAGAATTGTGCATGGCATAAATAGAAGTTTGGCTGGTTTTTCCGTTACCAAAACTAAAACCTGCTTCTATGTATGGTTGACTAAAACTACCATAACCTGCTTTTACATAACCATCATTCGTCCATATATAACCACTATCTACTACCAATGCCAAAGGTTTAATAGGTACAGGTTGATAAGAGAAAAACAAATTTTGTGCAGGAACAACATAGTTTAAAGCCATTCTTGTTGTATCTGAATAAGGCGTTGCAGCAGAAAAATTAATTTTTGCAGCAGTACGTAAAGTAGGTTTAAATGATGCATACAATACCACAACATCTGGCTTAGAAGTATCGCTAGAAACCGATGTTTGTGTAATTGGTTTTGTAGCAGTACTTGTAGTTTTTGTTGTTGTAGCATTGGTTGATTTTGCTTGACTACTTTTAGTTTGTGTTGCTTTCTTTTTGGTAGTTGTAGCTTTCTTTTTGGTACTAACTGTTGCCTTTTTACTACTGCTCGATTTTCTTTTTTGTGCAGTAACAACCGAAGCCATTAAACAAATAGCTAAGAGTAAGTATGTTATTTTAATCATTTTTTTCATGGATAATTTTTTACTGATGTTCAACTTGATTGGCTTTGTTTTTTGCTTCAATTACTTTTGCTAATTTTTCTTCAGCTTCTTTTTTCAACTCTTCAATTGTTGCATTTTCTGCAATGCTTTTGAAGGTTGCTTCTGCATTGAAATAATCTTTTTGAGCAAAATAAACATCGCCTAAAAGAATGTAACTTTTGGTTACCCAATATTCGTATGAGCCATACTTTTTAATTACATCAAATCCAGCTTTTTCGGCATCGGCATATTTTTGTTTGATGTACAATATTTCTGCAAGTCTGTATTGAGCTTCTGCACTAAATTCTGATTTGCCAGTAGCAATTACAGCTTTGTAAGCAGTGGTTGCTTCATCTAATTTATTTTCTAATTGATAACTTTTAGCAACTACCATATTGGCCATCATTTTATCATCGGCAGCAATGCCACTTTCTGCTAACAACTCTTGTGCATTTGTTGATGCTTCGAGCCATTTTTGTTGTTTGTATTGGCAACGCAACAACCCTCTCATAGCTTCTAGCCTACTCTCTTGTTGTTTGGTAAGTGCTTTTACTTGAGCAAAATATTTTTCGGCATTTGCATAATCTTTATTATCAAAATAATAAATTCTAGCAGCTTGTAATGCACTTCTTTCTGCATAAATATTGGGTGCTTTAATTGCGACAGCTTCGTAAAAAGGCAATGCTGCAGTATAATTTTTACTTACAATATTTATTTCAGCAGAAAAATAATTGGCTTCAATTGCATATCTACCATCTGAGAACTTAGATAAGTATTCGGCAAAACCTTTTTTAGCCGATTCAAAATCTCTGGCTTCATATCTAATCATAGCAGCTCTATAAGTTAAAGAATCTGCTTCGCTGTAGGTTACAGTTTTGCCATTGGCTCTCATAAATGTGATGAACTCACCAGGCTTTTGATCTTCAACAAAAATTTTGCGTATGTATTCAACCGCATCATCACTTTCTGGAGAGTTTGGATATTTTACTACCAATGTTTTAAAATAACCCAACGATTCTGTATTTTTTTGAACATTGAAATAGGCTATCCCAATTTTTAAATATGCTTGTGGATACCAAGTATTGGCTTTTTTATCATTCAATACTTTTTCTAAATACGGAATGGCTTCTATCCATTTTTCATCTGCTAAATAGGTATTGGCAATTTCCATATTGGCATCGGCAATTAATGCAGAATTTGGAAACTTCAACGGCAAGGTTTGTAGCAAACTAATTTTATCTGCAATTCTGCTAGAAGCTCCAGCAATAATTGCACGTTGATATAATGCATAATCTGCTTGGGATAAATTCAAGGTCATTACTTCTTCATACATCTTTAACGCTTGCTTATAATTCTTCATCATGTAATAACAATCGGCTGCTCTAATAAATGCATCTTGTTGTAACATGGGCGATGTTGAAGAAATGTTAACCACTACTTTTTCAAATAAATCCAATGCTGCTTTATAATTTTCTTTTTTCATAAAACAGTAGCCAGCATTGTAACGTGCATTGGCTGCATTCACTTCTCCACTTGTTACAGGATCTTTTAAATAACTGGTAAAAAAGCTGAGTGCATCTTCTGTTTTACCATTTCTATAAGCAATTTCCCCTTTCCAGAAATACACCAATTGAATTTCTTGTGTGTTGTATGGAACTTGTAAAATTTTAGTAAGCAACTCATCTGCTTTATCCAATTGTTGGTCATTGATATATTCTACCGCTCGGCCATACAAAATTTTAGGATACACTTTTTTTGTGTTATCACTTTTTTGTGGCAAAGCATCAAACAATTC
>JAGOUF010000181.1 GCA_018061385.1 Chitinophagaceae bacterium
TTCTGTTCACAGTAAGCATGGTCGGTTAAAATGGCTTCCAAGCTTATACTTGCTAAATCAACCCAACGAGGGTCAGTAGGTAATTGTAGCCCTAAAATATTTTTTGTGTCTTGCGATAATTCCATTTTGTTATTTTTTCTAATCAGCTAAAGTACAAATATGCAACACCCGTTGCGTCGTTTATAAATCCTGCTTTAGCAGGGCACCCTTCAACGTTCATTTATTTATTCAACTTTGCTTGCAAATATCTGCAAACAAACCTTAGTTTTGAAACAATGTATTCCGATAATTTTTTAAACAATAAACTCGCCGAACGTAAAGAACAACAAGCATTTCGTTCTTTAAAATTACCTACAACTGGTGCAGTAGATTTTTGTTCTAACGATTATTTAGGAATTGTGTACCATAAAAAATTACAACTTTCAACTACTGAAGTTACTGCTCCTTATGGTTCTACAGGTTCAAGACTATTGGCAGGTAATTATAGTTTAATAGAAGAAGTAGAACAAGAACTTGCGTCATTTCATCAATCTGCAGCTGCAATAATTTACAATTCTGGTTACGATGCCAATGTAGGATTACTGAGTTGCGTACCACAAAAAGGTGATACTATTTTGTACGATTATCTTTGCCATGCTTCAATTAGAGATGGCATTCGTTTGTCGTTTGCAAATGCTTTTTCTTTTGCTCACAATGATATTTCAGATCTACAAAAAAAAATCACCAATGCTACAGGCAATATTTTTATTGTTACAGAATCTGTGTTTAGTATGGATGGAGATTTTTGCAACTTATCACAATTGGTTCAACTAGCTCAACAGTACAATGCTCATCTAATTGTAGATGAAGCCCATGCAACAGGTGTAGTTGGCAATAGGGGAGAAGGACTTGTTCAGCAACTCAATTTTCAGCACAACATATTTGCTCGTATTCATACTTTTGGAAAAGCATGTGGTTGCCATGGTGCTGTTGTATTGGGCAGTAAATTATTAAGAGATTATTTAATTAATTTTTCTAGAAGTTTAATGTATAGCACATCGTTGCCACCACATACAATTGAAATAATTAAAAAAAGTTATCAAACTTTTCCAAACATGAGGCAAGAGCGTTTGCACTTGCAACAACTCATTCAACAATTTCAATCTGCCAATATTGGCTACGAAAAATTAATATCTACAACACCCATTCAGGCAGTCATCGTTCCTGGTAATCAAAAAGTAAAACTGTTGGCAGAAAAAATTCAACAAAATAATTTTGATATTAGGCCAATCTTGTATCCAACAGTTCCAAAAGGTAAAGAGCGTTTAAGAATTGTGTTACATGCGTTTAACTCAGAAAAACAATTGGATCAATTGATTGAATTATTGCAATAGCATGTTAGTTTTTCTTTCTAACATAAATATGTTTTATATTATTTTTTCCTGCATTGCGTTCATCAATTTCAAATTTTTGTAAACTTTTAATAAAGGACAATAATTTTGGGTAACCATAATTTCTCGAATCAAAATCAGGCTTCTTTTTGAGTATTAAATTGCCTAAATCTCCTAAATACGCCCATCCGTCATCATCAGCTAAATCACCAATACTTACGCCAATTAATTTTATAATTTCAGGATTTATTTTGCTCAATGGTTTTTTCGGAGTCTGCTTATTTTTTTCATTCTGTTCTTTGCTTGTTGTTTCAGTGGTTTCATCATTTTCTGGATTTAAGATTTCCAAATAAATAAATTTATCACAAGCTGTAATAAACGGAGTCAACGTTTTTTTTTCACCAATGCCAATCACTTTCATACCAGCTTCTCTCAGTCTTGTTGCCAATCTGGTAAAATCGCTATCGCTAGATACAATACAAAAACCATCCACTTTTCCGGTATATAAAATATCCATTGCATCAATAATCAATGCACTATCTGATGCGTTTTTTCCAGTAGAATAACTGTATTGCTGTATAGGTGTAATGGCATTTTCTAATAACACTTTTTTCCAGCCAGAAACTGTTGGTTTAGTCCAATCGGCATAAATTCTTTTAAAAGTAGGCGTTCCATATTTGGCTATTTCTTCAAACATTTCTTTTACATTGGCATAAGGAACATTGTCGGCATCAATTAATACAGCCAATTTTAATTCTTTTTGTGTTTCCATATATAGTATTTCAAAATGAAGGTACTTATATAAATTGTATAATAGACTATACGCTGTTTGGAGTTGCACACAGATGACACGGGTTGAGTGGATATTAACTGATTTTATTTTTGCTTCACAAAAATATTCTATTGTCCAAATAGCCATGCGAAGCCTGGTTGTTATCTGTGGTTATCCGATCAACCCCAGGGCATTTTTATAAGTATTTATTTTAAATAATTGAAACTCATTAATTGTAACCCGTTGGCGGAGTTAATTTATTAATTGATACAGCAAAAGATGATGTGCATTTGTCTTAGTTAGTGACTAAACTTTCTAAAATAAGATGCACAACATCAAAACAAATTTCGACAAAATACTTGAGGTAATAAAAGAAATTATCGGCTCTGAAACTGATTCAAAAGGGAATTATTTTCGACGAGGAACAAGACCAAGATTTTCTGACTTAGAAGTAATTGCACTAAGTTTAACAGCAGAATGTTTAGGAATAGATAGTGAGAATTATTTGTTCTCAAAACTGAATACTGAGTATATGAATGACTTTAAAAATTTGGTTAGCAGAAGGCAGTACAACGATAGACGAAAATTATTGTTTACGAAAACTGAAGAGGTGCGAAAGCTAATGGCATCAAGGCTTAACAAGCAAGCAGATGTTTTTGCAATCGATTCGATGCCATTAGAAATTTGTAAGTTATCAAGAGAACAAAGAAATAAAATGGGAAAAGAAACTGCACATCATAGTCCAGATAAAGGCTATTGTGCATCACAGAAAAAATATTTTTATGGTTACAAATTACACAGTGTTTGTTCGGCTGCTGGTGTAATAGAATCATTGGACTTAACAAAGGCAAGTGTACATGATGTGCATTACCTTAAAGATGTAACAGAATTGTTTAGTAATTGCGTAATGATTGGTGACAAAGGGTACATAGGTAGGCAACATCAAATTAATTTGTTTGAAACAGCTGGAATAGAGTTGGAAGTGCCATTAAGAAACAATCAGAAGGGACAAAGACCTGTAATGTGGATTTTAAAAAAAGTAAGAAAAAGAATTGAAACTGTTTTTTCTCAATTATGTGATCAATTTATGATACAGCGTAATTACGCCAAATCCTTTACTGGCTTCAAGTCTAGGATATTGGCAAAGATTACAGGACTTACAGTTTTGCAGTTCTTAAACAAGTTTATAAACAACCAACCTGTAGGTAGAGTGAAACACGCTTTAGCTAATTAACTCCGCCAACAGGTTAATTGTATAAAATGATTGCCTAATTTAAAACTCATTCTGTTGTAGCATGAATACTTTTAAATTTGCAGTCTAACGAATCATAAATTTTAAACTTGCTATATGAGTACAACATACAAACGTTACGATGTAATTAAATATAAAACACCTACAGGCACTACATTAAATTGTAAAGGTTGGGTGCAAGAAGCTGCATTAAGAATGTTATTGAACAATTTAGATCCTGAGGTTGCAGAACGTCCAGATGATTTAATTGTATATGGAGGAAGAGGAAAAGCTGCAAGAAATTTTGAAGCATTGGATTTAATTATTGCTGCTCTGAAAGATGTTGAAAATGATGAGACACTGTTAATTCAAAGTGGAAAACCTGTAGCTATTTTAAAAACAAATCCCAATGTTCCGAGGGTGTTAATTAGCAATTCGCAATTGGTTCCTAAATGGGCAACTTGGGAGCATTTTACAGAGCTTGAACAAAAGGGTTTAATGATGTATGGACAAATGACTGCTGGTTCTTGGATTTATATTGGATCGCAAGGAATTGTTCAGGGAACTTATGAAACCTATGCTGCTGCTGCTGATAAACAATTTGGTGGAACGTTGAAAGGAACACTTAATATAACAGCAGGTTTAGGTGGCATGGGTGGTGCACAACCTTTAGCAATTACTATGAATGAAGGTGTGGCATTGGTTGCAGAGGTTGAAGAGTGGCGTATTGATAAAAGATTGGAAACAAAATATTTAGATGAAAAGTTTACCAATATTGATGAAGCAATTGACGCAAGTCTTAAGTACAAGCAAGCAGGTGTTGCAAAAAGTATTGGTGTGTTGTGTAATGCTGTACAGTTGTTGCAAAGATTGTTAGAAAGAAATATTGTACCCGATACATTAACAGATCAAACATCGGCACACGACCCTTTAATTGGTTATATACCTCATTTATTATCCAATGAACAAGCCAATACATTAAGAGAAGTAAACCCAACTGAATACACCAAACTTTCGTATGAAAGTATGTATTTGCATGTTCAGCTAATGTTGGAGTTGCAAAAAAAAGGAGCCATTACTTTTGATTATGGAAACAATTTAAGAGCAAGAGCTCAAGAGTATGAACAACAACAAATCAATAATAAGTTGCCTTATGAAATTGGTCATTGTTTTGACTTTCCAGGTTTTGTTCCTGCATATATTCGTCCATTATTTTGTGAAGGAAAAGGTCCATTTCGTTGGGCTGCATTAAGTGGCGACGCAAGTGATATAGCTGTAACAGATGAAGTAATTATGAATTTATTTCCCAACAATAAAGGATTAATGCGTTGGATGAAAATGGCGAAAGAAAGAATTGCATTTCAAGGGTTGCCAGCAAGAATTTGTTGGCTTGGGCAAGGTGAAAGAGAAATTGCAGGACAAGCATTTAATGAATTGGTAAAACAAGGCAAAGTAAAAGCTCCAATTGTAATTGGTAGAGATCATTTAGATACAGGAAGTGTAGCAAGCCCTAATAGAGAAACTGAAGCCATGTTAGATGGAAGCGATGCAGTTGCTGATTGGCCAATCTTAAATGCTTTGGTAAATACTGCAGGTGGAGCAAGTTGGGTAAGCTTACACCATGGTGGTGGAGTAGGTATGGGTTATAGCATTCATGCAGGAATGGTAATAGTGGCTGACGGAACTCAAGATGCTGCTGAAAGATTAGGCAGAGTTCTTAGAAATGATCCTGGTATGGGTGTAATTAGACATGCTGATGCGGGTTATGAAGTTGCAAAACAAACAGAAGTAGAACATAATTTAAACTTAGTAAATCGTTTAAGAGGGAAATAAATAAAAGCATGCATCATCCATCAAGTAATTATTTTTTATTTGGTGGATGATGTTAATGTTTTAAGCCTCTCTTTTTAATTAATCCACCTTTTGTATCTTTTACTGGAGTCATTACAACAAAAGCATCAGGTTCAATTTTTTGAATTTCAGTATTGAGCTTGCCTAATTCAAGTCTTGTAACCACTGTGTATATTACATTGGTCTGTTTGGTTTCGTTCATTTTCTGAGAACCTTTCATTCCTAAATAAACAGTAACGCCACGTCCCATTTTTTGAATAATCATTTCTCTAATTTCTTCACTTTTAGTAGCAACAATTGTAACGCCTGTATATTCATCAATACCTTCAATAATAAAGTCTAAGGTATTAGATGCTGCCAAATATGTAATCATAGAGTACATGGCAACTTCAAGAGACAATAAATATGCTGCTGCCGAAAAAATCAACACGTTAATAACAACTATTATATCGCCAATGGTTGTTCCCATTTTTCGGCTTAAATAAATGGCCAATACTTCAGTTC